>PWSB01000129.1 GCA_003563375.1 Actinomycetota bacterium
ATAACACAGAGATGGAAGTAAAGCTTATAGCCCCCATAGCTATGGAAGAGGGCTTGAGGTTTGCCATACGTGAAGGCGGAAGGACCATAGGGGCAGGAAGCATTACCAAGATCATAGAGTAATATTAGGAGGATTTTTGTGGCTACGGCTAAATTGGGTCAGAAAATAAGAATAAAACTGAAGGCTTATGACCATGAAATAATAGACAGGTCTGCAAGAAAAATTGTAGAGACTGCTGAAAATTCTGGTGCAAAGGTCTCAGGTCCAGTACCTTTGCCCTCAAGGAGAAATGTATATTGCGTGATAAGGTCTCCGCATGTAGACAAGGACTCCAGAGAGCATTTTGAGATAAGGGTACATAAAAGATTGATTGATATATTAGATCCGACCCCCAAGACAGTTGATCTGCTTATGCGGCTTAGTCTGCCGGCAGGAGTAGATATAGAGATTAAGTCTTGAGCAAGGGTTGCAATCTAAAAATATTTCATTATAATAACTACTTTTGTTAAACCTTGGAAGTGGTGAAAATGGTAGAAGCAATTTATGGAGAAAAAATAGGCACTACTCAGGTGTTCAAAGATGATGGCAATGCTGTATATGTAACTGCCATCAAGGCTGAGCCCTGCATTGTGCTGCAGGTGAAAAACAGCCAGCAGGATGGGTATGATGCTTTAAAGGTAGCTTTTGGCGATGTCGATAAGAAAAAGGTTAATAAGCCCAAAAAAGGTGAATTTGACAAAATAAAAGCTGAAATTAAGAAGAATATGGGAGAGATCAGGCTCAAAGAGCCCCAAGAGGAAATAAAGCCCGGCGACAGCATAGAATTAAAAATATTTAAAGCCGGGGACAAGATCAAGGTAAGCGGTATTTCAAAAGGAAAAGGTTTTGCCGGGGTTATAAAAAGGCATAATTTCCACAGGGGAAGGATGTCGCACGGCTCTCATGCACACCGGATACCCGGTGCGGTAGGGATGTGTGCTACTCCAGCCAGGATATTGAAAGGTAAAAAGATGCCGGGCAGGATGGGGCACGAGATGGTTACCATCAAGGGTTCCGAAATAGTGGATGTCATAGAGGACCAAAACCTGATTTTGGTAAAAGGCAGTGTTCCTGGGAATAAGGGCAATATTGTTTACCTGGAAAAATTAAATTAACGGGAGAAGATATGGCTAGCTTGGATATAGTAGACTTAGAAGGAAAAGAGATAGAAAAAATAAACATTGATGACCAGCTGGTAGGGCAGGAGATGAACCAGGAGATCCTTTACCAGGAAGTCAGAAGATACCTAGCTTCACAGAGGGCCGGCACCCATAGCACCAAGACCAGAAGCGAGGTCAGGGGTGGCGGAAGAAAGCCCTGGAGGCAGAAAGGTACCGGCAATGCAAGGGCAGGGACGATCAGGTCTCCTTTGTGGAAAGGCGGCGGCGTGGTCTTTGGCCCCAGGCCCAGGGATCATTCCTTTAAGCTAAATAAAAAAGTTATCAGGAAATCCAAGCTGATTGCTCTAACTGATAAGTATACCCAGGGCAGGATAAAAGTAATAAATGAATTAACATTTGAGAGCCCTTCAACCAGCCAGGCAGCGGCTATACTTAAAAACCTCAGCCTGGAAGGCAGGGTGCTTATGGTCCTAGACAGCATTGAAGGAAATGCTGCCAAGTCATTCAGGAACATAAGCAGGGTAGATATAGCCAGTTCCAGGACCCTGAATACATATATGATACTGGTGACTGATTATATCGTGTTTAGCAAGGGTTCATTAACAGAGATGATGGAGAGGTTTAGCAATGCCAGATAATAGGGATCTTATACTTTCCCCGGTAGTTTCCGAGAAGAGTTATGGGGCGGTTCAGGATAACAGATATTCTTTTTTTGTGGATCTTAGGGCTACTAAGCCTGAGATCAAAAGAGCTATTCAGGAAATCTTTAAGGTCAGGGTGCAAAAGATAAGCATTATAAACCTAAAGGCCAAGCCTAAAAGGCTGGGAAGGTCAGTCGGCAGGAGCTCAAGAAGGAAAAAAGCAGTGGTTACGCTGCATGAGAAAGATAAGATTGATTTTTTTGAATCAGTTTAAATAGTTTTGGAGGTAGACAAGTGGCATTAAAAAAATATAAGCCTACATCTGCGGGCAGAAGGTTTTCTACTGTCTCAGACTATTCCGGTCTGGATAAAAAAGAACCGGAAAAGAACCTGACCCAGTCCCTTTCCAGGAAGGCAGGCAGGAATAATAAAGGCAGGATAACCAGAAGGCATAGCGGAGGAGGCCATAAAAGGTTATACAGGATAATAGATTTTAAAAGGGATAAGGACAAAGTGCCTGCCAAGGTCGCAGCTTTAGAGTATGATCCTAACCGAAGTGCAAGGATAGCCCTGTTAAACTATGCTGATGGCGAAAAGAGGTACATAATAGCACCGCGTAAGCTGAATGTAGGGGATACCGTTACCTCGGGAGAAGGCTCGGACATAAAGCCCGGCAACTGTCTTTCCTTAAAAAATATTCCGGTAGGCACCATCATCCATAATATAGAGCTGAAACCGGGCAAGGGAGCTGAGATCGTAAGATCTGCAGGAAACTCAGCCCAGCTACTGGCCAAGGAGGAAGGTTATGCAAATATAAAGCTTCCCTCTGGAGAGGTAAGGCTTGTAAATCTGGAATGCAGGGCTACTATCGGGCAGATCGGGAATATGGACCACGAGATATTAAGGCTTGGAAAAGCAGGTAGAAAAAGATGGCTCGGAGTGAGGCCTACTGTCAGGGGCACAGCTATGAACCCTGTCGACCATCCGCATGGCGGAGGCGAAGGCAAAAACAAGAGTGCAGGCAGGGACCCTGTAACCCCTTGGGGGAAACCCTCCCTGGGATACAGGACCCGTAAGAAGAACAAGCCCAGCGATAAGTATATTATAAAAAGAAGAAAGTAGTTTAAGGAGGATTTATATGTCCAGGTCTTTAAAAAAAGGACCTTTTGTAGATGTCAAGCTTTTAGGGAAAATAGAAGATCTGAACCAGAAAGGCGAGAAGAAAATCGTCAAGACCTGGTCAAGGCGTTCTACTGTTTTTCCCGAAATGGTAGGGCACACCATCGCTGTCCACGACGGCAAAAGGCATATACCTGTATTTATATCTGAATCCATGGTAGGCCACAAGCTTGGTGAGTTCGCTCCTACCAGGTCTATAAGGCCGCATGTCTTTAAGGGGAAGAGCGAAAAGGTCGCTTCTGTTAAAAAAGAAGGCCACTAGTAAAGGGAGGCAAGAAGTTTTGGAAGCTAGAGCAGTAGAAAAATATATGAGAATATCACCCAGAAAAGTCAAATTGGTGATCGACTTGGTAAGGGACAAAAAAGTGGAAGATGCTGTAAATATATTGTCTTTTACTCCTAAGAAGGCGGCGGAGCTGGTTAGGAAAGCTATAAACAGTGCTGCCTCAAATGCTGTGGAAAACCACGGCATGGAGGAAGACGGGCTATTTATTTCAAAGATATATGTAAATGAGGGGCCCATACTTAAAAGGTTTAGGCCAAGGGCCCGTGGCAGAGCTACCAGGATCAGGAAGAGAACCTCTCATATTACGGTAATCGTATCTGACGGAAAAGAAGAGGAGGAACAGACACATGGGACAAAAAGTTAATCCCAATGGCCTTAGGTTAGGAATAAACAAGGATTGGAAGTCGAAATGGTTTGCGACCAAGGACTATCCGAAACTCATAAAAGAAGACCTGAGGATAAGACAGATAATAGACGACCAGCTGGAAAATGCAGGTATTTCTTCTATTGACATAGAGAGGACCTCGGAAGATATAAAGGTGGATGTCCATACATCTAAACCCGGAATAGTAATAGGTCGAAAAGGAGCTACCATAAATGACCTAAGGTCCATGCTGGAAAAGGAAATGGGAAAAAATATACAGCTCAATATAATTGAGATCAAAAAACCTGAGCTTATTGCAAAGCTGGTGGCTGAAGGGATAGCCAGTCAGCTGGTGGGCAGGGTAAGCTTTAGGAGAGCTATGAAAAAAGCAATGTCGCTTGCCATGAAGGCCGGGGCCAAAGGGGTCAGGATCCAATGTTCCGGAAGGCTCGGCGGAGCTGAGATGGCCCGTACTGAATGGTACCGTGAAGGAAGGGTTCCTTTGCATACCCTGAGGGCGGATATAGACTATGGGTTTGCGGAGGCTAATACCACCTTTGGCAAGATAGGGGTAAAGACCTGGATCTATATGGGAGACAGGATACTTGACAAAGAAGAGATCGATAAAGAAAAGAAAAAGATAAAAGACGGACAAAAAGTTTCAAGTTAGGAGAATATAATGTCACCGATGTTGATGCCCAAAAGGGTTAAACACAGAAAAGTTCAAAGAGGCAGGATGAGAGGCATTGCCAAAGGCGGCATCAGGCTTTCCTTTGGAGAATACGGCCTTCAGGCTCTTGAACCCGGCTGGATAACCTCCAAGCAGATAGAGGCGGCCAGGGTCTGCCTTACCAGATTTATAAAAAGAGGCGGAAAAGTCTGGATAAACCTTTTCCCCCACAAACCTATTACCAAGCAGCCTGCAGAGACCAGGATGGGCGGAGGAAAAGGTATTCCCGAGCAATGGGTTGCTGTAGTCAAACCTGGAAAGATAATGTTTGAGTTATCCGGGGTAAGTGAAGACATTGCAAGGGAAGCAATAAGAAGGGCTTCCAATAAATTACCTGTAGATGCAAAGTTTATTAAGGAATAATATGAAAACCAGTGAATTAAGGGAACAGACAATAGAAGAATTGGAAAAAAGAAGATCTGATCTTAAGGAAAGTATTTTTAACCTTAAGTTTCAGAAGGCTACCGGGCAACTGGATAACCCGATGAGGATTAAAATGCTAAAAAGAGAAATAGCTGCTATAAACACCCTGATAAGGGAAAAAGAATTGGGAATTAGCAAGGAAAGCACCGAATAAGGGGGATATTGTTGGAAAGAGGAAAAAGAAAAGAAAGGGTAGGCACAGTAGTAAGTGATAAGATGGAAAAAACTGCTGTGGTTGAGGTAGCATCTCATTACAAACACCCTTTGTATAAGAAAATTTTAAAGAGATTTAGAAACTTTAAGGTACATGATCCTGAGAATTCCTGCGGAATCGGAGACGTGGTCAGGATTGCTGAGACCAAGCCTCTAAGCAGGACCAAAAGATGGCGTTTGCTGAAAATAATCAGGAAGGCTGAATAGGGAGTATAAAATGATTCAATCAGAAACTATGGTAAAGGTGGCTGATAATACAGGTGCCAGGAAGATATTGTGCTTGAAGGTTTTAGGCGGTTCCAGGAGAAGGTATGCCAAGATAGGGGATATTTTCGTGGCTACCGTAAAAGAAGCTAATCCCAATGGAGTGGTCAAGAAAAGCGAGATCGTAAAGGCTGTATTGGTAAGGTCAAAAAAAACCTATAGGAGAAAAGACGGTTCCAATATAAGGTTTGACGATAATGCGGCGGTTATCATAGATAATCAGAACAATCCCAGGGGCACCAGGATCTTTGGACCTGTTGCAAGGGAATTAAGAGAGAAAAATTTTATGAAGATCATTTCTCTTTCACCTGAAGTGGTCTAGGAGTGAGAATATGTTAAAGATAAAGAAGAATGACAAGGTTAAAATCACCCAGGGCAAGGACCGTGGCAAAACCGGAAAGGTCTTAAGGATAGACCGGGAAAACGACAGGGCCTTTGTCGAAGGGATAAATATTATAAACAGGCATACCCGTAAACAAGGCCAGAGCGACCCCGGGGGCATTATAAAAAAGGAAGGCCCTGTGGACATTTCCAATGTCCAGCTTATATGTCCTGGCTGCGGCAAACCATCCAGGGTAGGTTTTGTGGAAGGAAAAGGCGGACAAAAGAACAGAGTCTGCAAAAAATGCGGAGAGCAGATATAAAATGGATGCTAAGGTGGTATCAATGAAACCCAGACTAAAAGAATTCTATGAAAAAGAAATAGTGCCCGAGCTTATGAAAGAGTTTGGCTATAAAAATGTGATGCAGGTCCCAAAGGTAGAAAAGATAAGCATAAATATGGGAGTCGGTGTTGCGACCGAGAACATGAAAGAGCTTGAGTCAGCAGTCGAGGACCTGACAAAGATCTCAGGCCAGAAACCTGTGATAACCAGGGCAAAGAGGTCTATTGCCGGTTTTAAGGTAAGGGAGGGCAATCCCATAGGATGCAAGGTGACCTTGAGGGGAGCCAGGATGTATGAGTTCCTGGACCGGCTGCTCAATGTGGCTCTTCCCAGAGTCAGGGATTTTAGGGGGCTTCCCGTAAGGAGTTTTGATAAAAATGGGAATTATACACTTGGAATAAAAGAACAATTGGTATTTCCCGAAATCGATTATGATAGCATTTTGAGTATAAAGGGCATGAATGTTACTATAAATACTTCGGCGGAGACCGACCAAGAGGCCTTAAGCCTTTTGTCCAAATTTGGTTTCCCCTTTATGAAGAAATAGATAGAAGGAGTTTTTTTTGGCTAAAAAAGCATTGATAGAAAAACAGAAAAAAGAGAAAAAACACAAGAGCAGAGAATATAACAGATGTAATAAGTGTGGGCGTAGCAGGGCATATTACCGGAAGTTCGGATTATGCAGGATCTGCTTGAGAGAGATGGCCCATGAAGGAAAGATCCCTGGATTGACTAAATCCAGTTGGTAATATAAAGGAGGTTTAATGGCAGTCCCAGATCCTGTTGCGGATATGTTAACTAGAGTTAGAAATGCGAGCAATGCTAAACTGGATTGGGTAGATATACCCTATTCCAATCTTAAATTTGAGATCGCAAGGATACTTGAACAAGAAGGTTATATAAAGAACAAGGAGACCAGGCAGTCGGATAATAGCCTGGACCTTATTAGGGTATACCTTAAATATGATAAAGAAAGAAATGGTTCAATATTTGGTTTAAAAAGAATAAGCAAATCAAGCAGAAGGACCTATGTGACAAAAGATGATATACCCCGTGTGCGTGGAGGTTTAGGTACAGCTGTTATCTCTACTTCCAAAGGAGTGTTAACCGACAAAGAAGCCAGGCAGGAAGGTGTCGGCGGGGAAGTTCTTTGTTTTGTATGGTAGAAAGTGAGGTCAATGAATGTCAAGGATTGGAAAAAAACCGATTGCTATACCCCAAGGGGTAGAAATAGATATAAAAAATAATAAAGTTAGCGCTAAAGGCAAATTGGGAGAGCTTTCTGTTGAGCTTGGCCCAGGCATCGGTGCGGTAAAGGAAGACGGCCAGCTAAAGGTCAAGCCTGCCTCCCGCAGCAAGGAAGGCATGGCAAATTATGGATTGTACAGAAGCCTTCTCAACAATATTGTCGAAGGAGTGAGCCAGGGTTTTGCCAAAAAGCTTAAGATAGTAGGCGTAGGATACAGGGCTTCTCTTAAAGGCAAGAACCTCGAGATACTTATAGGGTATTCAAATCCGGTAATAGTGGAGCAGCCTGAAGGTATAAGCTTTGAGGTTCCCGACAACACAACTATTGTGGTAAAAGGGATAGATAAGCAGCTGGTAGGTAAAATAGCTGCTGATATAAGGGATATAAGAAAGCCTGAACCTTATAAGGGAAAAGGCATCAGGTATGAAAATGAATATGTGAAAAGAAAGGTCGGAAAAGCCGCGATTACTGCCACTACAGGCCAGTAGGGCTTAAGGGAGTTATTATGAGGACGAAAACAGAAAGAAAAGACAGTGGACTAAAAAGGAAGCTAAGGTCAAAACATAAAATACAAAGCCGCACAGACAGGCCAAGGCTCTGTGTATACAGAAGCAATAAACATATTTACGGCCAGATAATCGACTTAAGCGGCAACTCCCTGCTGGGGGTTTCCAGCCAGGTCATCGAAAAAGACCCTAAAGACAAGGGCAAGATGGATTTAAGTTTTAGGGCTGGGGAGAGGATGGCCAAGCTGGCCAAAGAGAAGAAGATTGAAAAGGTAGTTTTTGATAAAAATAAATTCAAGTACCACGGAAGGGTGAAGGCCTTTGCGGATGGTGCGAGAAAAGGCGGATTGAAATTTTAACTGTATACAAGGAGGAAGATTAGTGGCTGAAGATGCCAATGTAACTGAATTAAGCGAAAAGGTAATAAAAATAAACAGGGTCGCTAAAGTAGTCAAAGGCGGAAGAAGATTTAGTTTTAGCGCTCTGGTAGCTGTAGGTGATATGAACGGCAGGGTAGGCGTAGGTTATGGAAAAGCAAATGAGGTAGCTACAGCCATACAGAAGGGCATAAACGGTGCTAAAAAAAGCATGTTCGAGGTTCCTCTGATCGAAGGCACAATACCTTATGAGATCGATGGGCGTTACGGTGCGGGCCATGTTTTTATGAAACCTGCAGTAGAAGGGACCGGTGTAATAGCCGGGGGTCCTGTAAGGGCGGTTCTTGAGCTTGCAGGGGTGAGGAATATACTCACCAAGTCTCTGGGGAGCCCTAATGCATTGAGCATAGTCAATGCTACGGTCAGCGGGCTTAAGTCGATCAAGACTCCTGAAGAGATAAAAAGGATTAGAGGAAAATAAAGATTTGGAGGAAGTTATTGTGAAACTCAATGATATAAAGGCGCCGAAGAGTGCATTAAAATCCAGAAAAAGAGTTGGAAGGGGCGATGGCTCTGGCCGGGGAACTACATGCGGCCGGGGGACCAAAGGCCAGCTTTCCAGATCCGGAGGAAAGACCAGGGTAGGTTTTGAAGGCGGCCAGATGCCCCTGCAGAGAAGGCTGCCCCAGCTCAAAGGTTTTAAAAATACAAGGAAAAAAATCTATAACATCCTAAACGTGGACGACCTTGAAATTTTTGAACAGGGGGCAACTGTCGATTACAAAAAATTTGAAGATGCAGGACTTTTGATAAAAAAAGCAAGGTTTATAAAGGTACTCGGAGAAGGCAAGCTTACCAAGAAACTTACTGTAAAGGCGGATTCCTTCAGCAAACAGGCTGTAGAAAAAATAGAAAAAGCGGGAGGAAAGGCAGAGGTAATCTAATATGTTTCAGGCCATTGTAACCGCCTTTAAGATAACAGAGATACGTACCAAAATACTTTTTACAATAGGTATCCTGGCTGTCTATAGTTTCGGAGCTACCCTGACCATCCCCGGTGTCGATCCTACAGTTATAACTGAACAGGTAGAGACTGGGGTCATGGGGATGATGGACCTGTTCTCAGGGGGAGCCCTGGGCAGGTTTGCCGTGTTCTCGCTGGGTATCATGCCTTATATTACCGCGACCATAATCATGCAGCTTCTCCAGGTTGTGATCCCCAAACTGGAGGCATTGTCCAAGCAGGGAGAAGTGGGAAGAAGGAAGATCAATCAGATAGCGCGGTATATGACCGCGGGGCTTGCACTGGCACAGTCAATTGCTATGGTATTCTTCTTCAGGGGTTTTGGTGCAATACCTGTGTTCAATGTTATGACTGTAACCCTTATAGTGCTGACCCTGACTGCCGGGACCACCATAATCATGTGGCTTGGGGAGCTCATAAATATACATGGCATAGGGAATGGTATCTCACTGATTATCTTTGCCTCTATCGTATCCAGGCTGCCAGGCCAGTTTATAACCATGGTCAGGGTGAGGGTAAACCCCATAGTGGTGTTTTTGTTCATCCTTATCTCAGTGGGTGTCATCATGGCTATCATAATGATACAGCAGGGAGAGAGGAGGATACCCGTCCAGTATGCCAAGAGGGTCGTGGGAAGGAAGGTATTTGGCGGGCAGAGCACGTATATACCTTTAAAGGTTAACCAGTCAGGGGTTATGCCCATCATATTTGCTATTTCCGTATTGCTGTTTCCCGCCACCATAGCTCAGTTTGTGCCTCATGCGGGGATACAGTCTTTTGCTGATGCACTGAGCCCTACTGTCGAGGGAGCCATAAATCCTATTTATGCGATAACCTATACATTGCTTATAATATTTTTTGCATATTTTTATACGGCTATAACATTTAATCCTCTGGACACCGCAGATAATCTGAGGAAATACGGGGGGTTTATACCGGGTACAAGGCCGGGAAGCCATACATCGGATTTCCTTACCTCCGTCTTGAACAGGATAACCCTGCCTGGTGCGGTATTTCTAGCTATTGTTGCCCTCCTGCCCGAGATCCTTATAAGCTATATGGCGCTCCCCATCAGGTTCGGAGGGACTTCAATAATAATCGCGGTAGGTGTTTCGCTGGATACCATGAGACAGCTGGAATCTCAATTAACCATGAGGGATTATGAAGGGTTCTTAAAATGATAGTAATTTTATTAGGGGCCCCAGGGGCAGGTAAGGGGACCCAGGCTAAAAAAATATCAGAAAAATTTAATATACCCCATATCTCAACCGGCGATATATTAAGGCAGGAGATAAAGAAGGGTACAGAATTAGGGAAAAAAGCAGAGGAATACGTAAAAGGAGGCCATCTTGTAAGCGATGACCTTATAATAGAGATCATTAAAGGAAAGATAACCGGAAAAGAGGCGCAAAAAGGATTTCTATTGGATGGTTTTCCCCGGAACATTGACCAGGCCAAGATGCTTGAAAGATTATTTGACCAGCTTGGCTATTCTATAGATAAAGTAATAAATATATCTGTGGACAAGGAAGAGGTCACGAAAAGGCTTTCTTCAAGAAGGGTATGCCCTTCCTGCAGAAAGATCTCAAAAAGCGCCGAAAACAATGATGAATGCCCGGAATGCGGTGAGCAGACTGTCAAGAGGGCAGATGATGATATATCGGTGATAAAGAAAAGGCTGGAGGTTTACGAAGAAGAAACCGAGCCTTTGATAGGTTATTATAGAAAGAAAGGCCTTTTGGTAGACATAGACGGCAGTGCCCACCATGAGGAAGTTACAGAAAGGGTACTAGAGCATCTATGATAATATGCAAATCTGCAGATGAGATAAAGCAGATGGGCAAGGCTGCAGAAATTGTGGTCGAGGTTCTTTTGAAAATTGAAAGCTTGTTAAAGCCGGGAATAGCCACAGAATACCTTGATACTGTAGCGGAGGGTATTATTTATAAAAGAAATGCTGTCCCTGCTTTTAAGGGTTATAAGGGAAGGATAAGCAAAAACCCTTTCCCAAGCAGCATATGTGTCTCTGTTAACCAAGAAGTCGTGCATGGCATCCCTTCAAAAAAGAAGTTAAAAGACGGAGATCTGGTATCCGTAGATGTCGGTGTGCAGCTAAATGGTTTTTTCGGGGATGCAGCCCGAAGTTTTTTAATCGGAGAAGTCTCAGAAGACGTTTACAGGTTATGGGCCGCTACAAAGGAGGCCCTTGATATCAGCATCACCAGATGCGGGATTGGCAAAAGGCTCTCTGATATTTCCAATAGCATACAAAAAAGGGCAAAAAAGGATGGCTTTGAAGTGGTAAGGGATTTTGTAGGGCACGGCATTGGCAAGAATATGCATGAGGATCCACAGATCTTAAACTACGGCCCGCCTGGCCGGGGCCCTGTGCTAAAAAAAGGTATGGTGCTTGCCATTGAGCCCATGCTCAATATGGGTAAAAGCGCAGTAAAGGTGCTTGAAGACGGATGGACTGTAGTGACCAGGGACCAGGAGGTCTCCTGTCATTTTGAAGACATGGTAGCCATAACTGACCAGGGGCCGTTAGTGCTTACCAGGCAATAGGAAAAACTTATAGACATTAAGTTAATTTTTTGATAACCTACATATTTGTGCTCTAAAGAGTTAAGGGGGATAAGATTAGTAAGAAAGAAGGCATAATAGAGGCAGAAGGGACCATATTGGAGGCTTTGCCCAATGCCATGTTCAGGGTAGAACTGGATAATGGCCATAAGATACTGGCCCATATTTCAGGCAAGATGAGGATGCATTATATAAAGATCTTGCCGGGGGACAGGGTCCGGGTAGAGATCTCCCCATATGACCTGAGCAGGGGCCGTATAACATATAGGAAGAAATAATAGATAAAAAGAGGTTTTTAAGATGAAAGTCAAACCATCTGTTAGAAAAATGTGCAATGACTGCAGGGTAATAAAAAGAGAGGGTAAAGTAATGGTAATATGTAAAAACCCTCGGCATAAACAGAGACAGGGTTAAGGAGGTATAAATTGGCTAGGATAGCAGGGGTAGACATACCCAGAGATAAGCATATTAGCATAGCTTTAACCTATATTTTTGGTGTAGGCAGGTCAAGGGCAAACAAGATCTTAGATGATCTTGATATAGAAAAAACACTGAAGACCAGAGATTTAAGTGAAGCTGAGATCTCAAAGATAAGAGAATATATTGATAATAATATAAAGGTGGAAGGGGATCTTAAAAGAGAGGTCACCCAAAATATAAAAAGGCTGATCGAAATAAATTCCTACAAAGGCATAAGGCATAAAAGGGGCCTGCCCGTAAGGGGCCAGAGGACCCATACCAATGCCAGGACCAGAAAAGGTAGAAAGAGAAGCGTAGGGATCAGAAAAAAACAAATTGGCTGATTAGGAGGTAAACATATTGGCTAAAAAGGATGCCAGAAAAAGAATAAAGAAAAAAGCCCGTAAAAATATTGCTTACGGTATTGCTCATGTCCAGTCTACTTTTAATAATACTATAATCAATATCACTGACCAGAAGGGCAATACAATAGCCTGGGGAAGTTCAGGAGGAGCCGGTTTTAAGGGCTCAAGGAAAAGCACTCCTTTTGCTGCGCAGATCACTGCTACTGAGGTGGCCAAGGCTGCCCAGGAACACGGGATTAGCAAGGTTGATGTAAGGGTAAAAGGGGTAGGTTCTGGCAGGGAGACCGCTGTGAGGTC
>PWSB01000193.1 GCA_003563375.1 Actinomycetota bacterium
AAGAGGCAGAAAGAACCGGGGCTATGCTGCAATACTTAAGATATATCATGAGCTGGAGCTTGATGTTTTCTTTAACAACAGGGCCAGGAATAAGGACTTTAAGTATAATACAAATTCGATAATGATCCTTCTTGTAGTATCAAGGCTTCTCTCCCCTGGCTCCAAGAAGAAGGCGTATCTGCAAAAGAGCCAATATTTTGAACGGTTTAGCTTTTCCCTGGAAGACGTATACCGGGCCCTTTCCCACTTTGCAACCCTGGAGGGAGAGCTGCAGAAATATCTAAACGATGGAATAGGGAAAAATTATGGGAGAGATACAAAGACCATCTACTATGATGTTAAAAACTTCTACTTTGAGATAGACAGGGCTGATGAGCCAAAGGGTGGCGGCCATGACCCCATCGTGCAGATGGGCCTTGCCATGGATAGTGACGCTATTCCCATACACTACAGGCTCTTTCCCGGAAACAAACTGGACAAGGAGACCTTCCGTACGGTAATCGGCGAGGTAAGAAGAAAATACGGTACAGGTAGGATTGTAGTGGTAGCTGACATGGGGAGGGTCACAGGGGATAATATCTACTACCTTACCGGGGGAAAGAATTACAACGGTTATGTGTTTAGCTTCTCTGTCAAAGGGGGAACGGGTGCCTTCAAGGAATATGTCCTAGACGATAGGGGCTATGTAGGACCAGATGGCAGGCCGGCAGCAGAAGACGCTTCTTTTAAGATAAAGTCAAGGCGTATTGCCCGGGAGATAAATGTCAGCCTAAAAAGCGCAAAGACGGCTAAAAAGACTGTGTATGAGAAGCAGGTGGTATTCTGGGCCAGAAAATATGCCGATAAAGCAAGAGCTGAAAGAGGTGAGCTTACCAAAAAGGCAATGGATCTTGTAGAGGACCCTTCAAAGTACGACAGGGCTACAAGCTATGGGGCGGCAAGGTATGTAGCCGATATCCGGTTTGATAAAAAGACAGGCGAGGTCCTGAAGGGAGGTAAAAAGCCCAGCTTTGATTTTGACAAGTTAGCTGAGGATGAAAAGTTATGCCATAGTAACAAGCGAGCTTGGTATGGCTGATGGTGACATTATCGATACCTACCGGGGACTCTGGGAGATAGAGGAGACCTTTAAGGTGACCAAAGGGACACTCGAGGCACGGCCTGTATATGTATCAAGAAAAGACAGGATAAGGGCACACTTTCTAACCTGTTTTATCTCCCTTGTTATCATAAGGCTATTGCAGAAGAAGACAGGAAGGAAGTATTCTCCGGAAAAGATAATAGAGTGCCTAAATAATATCTCCTGTTCCAATGAGCAGGACAGTCTTTATCTTTTTGATTACAGGAGTAAGGTTTCTGATGCCATAGGGGATGCCCTGGGTATTGACTTTACAAAAAAAAGGCTCCGTCGGGGTGAGATAAAAAATATTTTGGCAGAAAGCAAAAAATGAGCTGATATACTACATATTTGTGAAAATTCGGGAAGGCTGAAATCCCTGTATTTAAAGGGGTTTTGGCCTTTTTTTGACCTTTTTTGCTGTCAAAGTTGGATATTCTGGTGAAATCGGACACCCATTCTGGATTTTAACGGACACTCAATCCAGAAACTGGCGGACACCATTATTGTTTTTTACGGACAGTAAAAAATATTTTTAAAGAACACATCTAAAACAAATCCATATCTTGGTAAAATACTATACAAAAAATAAAAATATCATGTCAATCATTTTATGTTGCCATTACCATCCCCTTTCTTGAACCTCCTCCTCAAAGAGTCCCCCTTAAGCTCAATCCGGTAGGAGTTGTTTATTACCCTGTCACATATGGCATCGGCAATGGTGGGATCCCCTATGACCTCATGCCAGGCCGATACGGGAAGCTGGCTGGTAATAATAGTAGACCTTATGCTGTGCCTGTCCTCAAGTAGTTCCAGAAAGATAAGCCTGGAGGCGGTATCAAGCTGCTGCAGCCCAAAGTCGTCCAGAATAAGGAGCGGGGCCCTCTCTATCTTTTCCATCCTGGCTATATAGCTACCGTCTGCTTTGGCAAGCTTAAGCTGGGAAAATAGCTTGGAAAGGTTAAAATAGAAGGTCCTAAAGCCATAAACGCAGGCCTGACTCCCCAGTGCCGAAGATAAAAAACTTTTCCCTGAGCCTGAAGGACCGGTTATGGTTATGTCTTTTCTCTCCTTTATGAAGGCGCAGTCAGAGAACCTTAAGAACAGGTTCTTGGAAAGGTTTCTATCCTGGGTAAAGTCGATTTCCTCCATTGATGCTTTGTACCTGAACCTGGCAGCCTTAAACAGCCTTTTAAACCTCCTCTCATGCCTGTCATCGTATTCTGCGTCAACCAGATGGGCCAGAAACTCATCAGGGGTTACCCCGTCTATGCCCATCTCCACTGCGGATGCCATTGCCCTTGCCATGCCGTAGAGCTTCATCTCCTTCATCTTCTCGATTGTCTGGGAATCGTTCATAGCAGCTGTCCTTTCCTTTAAGTAAGTTTGTAGTATTCTTTGCCCCTTATGTTTTGGTGAAAGGGAAGCCTTTGCTCATGAGGTTTTTCCTCATCTACCCTATCAAGTCCCCTAACAAGGATGTTCTTTACCGAACCGTAGCTGTAAAGCTTAAAAGACAGTGCCCTCCTGCATGCCATATCCACCCTTTTTTCACCGTATTTTCTACCAAGGCCTATTATACCTATGCATGTCCTGTAGGCCTGCTCGGGATACTGCCTTCCTGAGAGCACTGCCGATACAAGCTTTCTGACATGCGGACCTACTTTTGCCGCCCACCCTTCTATCCTGTCCGGGCTCCACTCGGCATAGAACCTGTGGGAGGAGGGCATGTGCTCCTTCTTGGTAGTATATCCGCCCCTTTTTCTGTCCCTTGCATGCGATGCTATCCTTTTTCCGTCATAGTAGAACTCAACTGCAGTAGAAGAATATACTGCCTTTAGCTTCTTTGCCCTAAAGGTATATGGCACGCTGTAGTAGTGGGCGTCCTCAGAGAGGTAGACATGGTAGTTTATGCCCACCGTGGGAAAGGCAAAGCCCTTAAACTCATATCTTTTGGCCGGAAGGGCAAGGAGCTTGTCCCTCTCCGTTTCCAGGAACAGTTGATACCTGCTTATCTTCAGCCTCTGGAAGGGGGTCCTGTTATGTTTATCGGTGAGCTTAGATATCCTCATGTTTAGATCAGATATGGAAGTAAACACTTCATCCCTTATGGGGGCAAGTATTCTCTGATAGGTAAGCTTTACCAGATTTTCCACCAGGGCCTTATCACGGGCCTTTCGGCAGCGGGCGGGAAATATGACCGTACCATAATGTCTGGCAAAGTCTTCATATTCAGGATTGATACCTGGTTCATACTTACAGGGTTTGCTAACCGCTGATTTTA
>PWSB01000124.1 GCA_003563375.1 Actinomycetota bacterium
GCGGGAGTAGATATAGATAAAATGGATACCCCGGAAGGACCATCGGTACAGCTTTCAATAGAGGCTAGCGGTGTGCATGAATTGATCGAATACAGCCTGCCTTGGGATTAAGTATGGTAAGTCGGTGTTTCATTTAAAGTAAAAAAATGGTAGCGGGGATAGGATTTGAACCTATGACCTTCGGGTTATGAGCCCGACGAGCTACCAGACTGCTCCACCCCGCGTTGGTTCACTAGTATATTATAAACAATTTTGGATATTTTTCAAATCCTGCCTGGACAAAATTGGAGAAAGCCATCATGCACTGCGGCTGCCGCTATAATAACGGCCGGGCGCTTCTATCTGCTTGTGTAATGGAATATGATTATTTACAGCTTTTCTCAAATTAAAATCTTTTACTATTGTCTCAAGATCAAGCCTCAGCAACGGATATTTAAAATCATTTTTATGAATATAGAAACCATTCCCTATGAGGAACTTAACCGGCACAAGTTCCTTATCCCCATAACCTTCTGTATTTCTCTGCCCTATTATTTCTATGGATCTGATCTTCTTTTTTAACAGATCCCTTTCTGTAGCCATTAAAAGCCTTTGGCCTACTCCCATATTCCTATAACCTGATTTAATGTATAGGCAACCTATAAAGATACAGTCATTGTCAGGAGGATATACTCTAAATGATCTTAGCCTGGGAAACAGGTAATGCCTGCCATAAAAGACAACCCCTATACAATCACTGTTGTCAAAAGCACCCTGCAGCCTTCCTCCATAACGGCAAAAACGGTCAATTGTGTTGTCCTTGTTATTTGCCCTCCCATAAAACCCGCTTTTTAAAAAATCTATTATGCTTTTTCCTCTGAGGGCATTTATCAATCCTTCATTATTCCTATCAAACCAATAATTGCATCTGGCACATCTAATATCCAGTTTTTTTAGTTCTTCGTTTTTTATTTTCCTGATCGTTATTTTCATATCTAAAAATTATAATACAATTATTGATATTATAACATTTTCTACAAAACCAATATTTTGAAGTTTTTTCACTTTTAATATATATTACTAAAACAATTAAAAATTTTCTAATTTTGATTTTATGAGCAAAAAGATTACATTTGATTTTTGGAAACACCTCTATGCCGACAGGGTAGAAAACATGTATTCCTCGGAGATAAGGGACCTTTTATCCCTTTCAGTCCGGCCCGATATCATTTCTTTTGCAGGAGGAAATCCTGAGGTGAGATCTTTAAACCTCTCAAAACTTGAGAAGTATATAAAGAGGTCCCTCATGGTGGAAGGAAGCACAAGCCTCCAATACGGGAGCTCAGAGGGCTATTATCCTTTTAAAACAAGGCTGATAGATGTTATGAGACTGGAAAAAATAGAGGTAGACGAAGAAGACATTATAGTCACCACAGGCGGGCAGCAGGCTTTAGATCTTTTAGCCAAAATATTTATAAATACAGGTGATTATGTGATGGTCGAAGCTCCAAGTTATGCAGGGGCCGTTAATTCTTTTAAGTCCTATCAGCCTAATATTGTGGGCGTAGAGGTAGATGAAAAAGGCATAAAGGTAAATATAGCAGAAGAGAGGCTAAAAGAACTTGCCAGGAAAGGAATCCAGGTAAAATTTATTTATGTGGTCCCCAACTTTTCCAATCCCAGCGGAGTGACCCTGAGCCTGGAAAGAAGAAAAAAAATATTAAAGCTTGCCAAAAAATATAATACGGTGATAATCGAAGACAATCCATACGGGATGCTTCGCTATGAGGGCAGCCCCATCCCCTGCATCAAAGAATTAGATGCAGCTGAGGATGATATGAATGTAATCTATATGAGCACCCTGTCAAAACTGCTCGCTCCAGGATTCAGGATAGGTTGGATCGTAGCCCCCCACCTTATAATCCAGAAGCTCACCCTTGGAGTGCAGGCTGCAGATCTATGTACCAGCACATTTTCTCAAAGGATAGCCTTTGAATACTTCTCAGATCCAGGGTGGATCGATAATATAAAAAGTTTTATAAACATATACTCGGAACGCAGGGACGCGATGCTGGAAACCCTTGCAGAGACTTTCCCCCCAGGCTGCAGCTGGTCTCAACCAAAAGGAGGATTCTTTATATGGCTAAAACTTCCAGAATACCTAAATTCAAAAGAACTCTTGGCTGATGCTATAAGGGGTAAGGTCGCTTATATTCCAGGAACAGGTTTCTATGCTGACGGAAGGGGTAAAAATGAAGCCAGGCTGGCTTTTTGTTCAGAATCCCCGGAGAATATAAGGAAGGGTATTAAAATATTGTCCACGATAATCAAGGAAAAGATCAGATTATATAAAAGTTTTAAGTAAAAGAGTGTGGTAAATATGAAAAAAAATATCGCAGTTCTCATGGGTGGAAGATCTCTTGAAAGGGAAGTATCTATTAAAAGCGGACAAAGGATTTCTAATGCTTTAAGGAAGCTGGGGCATAATGTAATAAAACTGGATATCGACCAACACATAATCGATAATCTGAAAAAAAACACCATAGATCTCGCATATATAGCACTTCATGGCAAAGACGGGGAAGATGGGATAATCCAGGAAGTACTGGAAGTCTTGGACATACCTTTTACAGGCCCTGGGGTGTATTCCAATATTTTGAGCTTTGACAAAATAATATCCAAACAGATATTCCTAAATCAAAATATTCCCACGCCACCTTATTATTTCTTAAATGGAAGCTCTTTTAGAGAGCTTGGTGCATCCAAGCTTCTGCCTTTAATAGTAAACAAACTAAGTCTCCCACTAGTGGTAAAGCCTTCTGCACAAGGGTCAGCCTTGGGAATCCGTGTTGTTTTCAAGCAGGAAGAGCTCTCTGAGGCAATAATATCCGCGTTAGGCTACAGTAAGAAAATAATAATAGAGAAATATATAAAGGGTACCGAGCTTGCGGTAAGTCTAATTGGAGACCCTGAGCCTAAGGCGCTTCCTATTGTGGAAATAGTACCTAAAAAAAATTTCTTTGATTTCGAATCCCGTTTTTCTGTAAATGAAACTGAATATTTTGTTCCAGCCAGGCTTGAAAAAAGACAAACCGATAAGGTCAGGGAAACAGCACTTGATGTCCACAAGGCATTGGCCTGTACGAAACTTTCAAGAGTTGACATCATCCTGGATACAGAAAATAATATACCGTATGTTTTGGAGTTAAATACCTCTCCAGGTATGACAGATACAAGCTTATTGCCCTTAGCAGCTCTGGAAGCAGGCATGAGCTTTGAAGAGCTAGTAGAAATAATTGTAGAAATGTCACTTTGACAGATTATTATAGCTTTGATAATATTTTTGGGCGTCCCTGTAGCTCAGTGGATAGAGCACAGGATTCCTAATCCTGGTGTCGGCAGTTCGAATCTGCCCAGGGAC
>PWSB01000109.1 GCA_003563375.1 Actinomycetota bacterium
CATTGTACCAGCCCCGTTTAAGTATCAATAATAAATCATAAATCTATTTTGGTCTATTCTGTTCTCTAATAGATGGACCTTCCATCTTTATCTGATAGGAAGAATGAGCCAGCCGGTCAAGGGCAGAATTACCCAGAATGGGATCCGGGAAAAGCTCCTGCCACTCCTCGGGAAATCGGGCACTGGTAATAATGTTGGACTTCTTCCCGTGCCTCTCAAGGACTATCTCATAGAAATGCCCGGCTTCCTCTCTTGTCATCTCTCTTACTGCAAAATCATCAATAATCAAAATATCGGGCCTTATGTATGAGCGGATAGTCCTCTCAAAAGTGCCGTCAAGGGTTGAGAGCTTAAGGTGCTTAAAAAGCTTATCAGCCCTGGCAAAGGTAACAGCATACCCTGCCTTCAGCGCTGAGAAGGCAAGATGCTTAGCGAGCATTGTCTTACCTGTACCCGTAGGCCCATATGCAAGTACTGAAGAGCGGTTCTCCACAAAGGTCAGGGTAAAAAGCTTCCTTACAAGCTGCCGGTCATACTGAGTGGTGGTATCCCAGCTGTAGTCTTTAAGGTCCTGGTCAACACCTGCCTTTTTCATCTTGGTATTTAGCAGCCTTGCCTGCCTTCTTTCCCTCTCGTCAAACAGTATCATCTCTAAGAATTCCTCAAAGGACAGTTTCTTTGATACTGCATAGGAGATCCTGTCAGAAAGCGTAGGAATAATACCTGACAGTCTAAGTGCCTTCATAACATCCTTTAGATCCTTTGATATCTCCATGTCTTACTCCTTTTCGTAATGGTTAAATGATAATGAGTCTCTTAAAAACCTGGGCTCAGTTAGCTTTAGCTGCTCTGGCCCATCCTTGTCGGGAAATACATCTTCCACCTCGTTTTTTAGCATGTTCTCAATCCTTCTCATGTCATAAATACTGTAGGCCTTGGCCTTTGTTAGAGCAGCTGCCATCCTTTTTGCCCCGTATTTGTCAGATAGTCTCAATATCTTCTGGGCGCCACGTAGCCTGTGCCAGGGATAGGGACCAGTAAGCATATCTTCAATAAATTTACCTATCTTTTCTGCCCTCTTGTAGCCTTCAGCTATCTGGTATCTGGGATTACGTAGCGTATAGGGGACAAGCTCTTTTGGATAATCGTCAAAATCGGTAGATCTCTTTCCGGGTCCCATCCTCTTATGCATCTTTATGAGGGCCCCCTTGTGGTATATCTTTACCAGGGCAGAATCTCCCCTTACATCCACGGTTTTTGATATATACTTTGTGGGAACAGAATACAGAGAGTCCTTAAAGCGTATGTGGTGGTCTGGATGGACTTTACACACCGCCCAGAAGGGTATGTCATACCTGTCGCCAGGATAGGGCTTAAGAGTGGCTTTTTCTACAGTCTCAAAGACCTCTAATGGTATCTTCTGGGTGGTTCCGTGTATTCTTTTTCCGGCAGTACTTACGCACCAGTCTATGGCCCTCTCCCGGCAGTCGGCAAGGGAGATAAAGTTTTCTCCCTTAAAGAAGTTATCCCTTACATAGGGTACCGCTCGCTCCACGATAGGTTTTCCCGTCGGGTGACCAGAATTAGCAGGATCTACAATAAAGCCCCTGCTTTGAGCATATTCAAGAAACTGCCTGTTAATCTTGGGATTATACTTATCAGACTTATCAATTGCCGGTTTAAGATTATCAATAATGACTATTTCGGTTATACCTCCGAACTGGTCCCAGCCTTCTTCAAATCCTTCTATTACCGCCCTTATGTTCTGTGAAAAGGTAAGGTATACATACATGTACCGGCTGCTACACAGGGTAAGGATAAGGGCATGGACTTTCCTCATCCTGTCTGAGGCCTCATCCCAGATAAGACCCATATAGCCAAAGTCTGCCTGCATGTACTTTCCCGGGTCTGTCTCAGGTAGCCTTACGGTAATATTTTTCCTTATGTAGTTTTCACACCTGGAATTTACAAACCGGTAGAAGCTTGATTCTTTTATCTCTATGCCGTCTCTTGCCAGAAGGATCATAATCTTTGAGCCCTTTAAGCCTTTGTCCAGATAGGCCTCAATCCTATCCTTTACCGGAAGAAGGATCCCATCGCGGGGAATATGAGACGGTTTGTTTCCCGGGGCAAGTTTGTTCCTTACCTTTTCTATGAGCTCATCTGTTATGGCATCTGTCCTGGGATCTACTCCCAGGTCAAGGCATATACTGATGTATTTATTTATGGTATCCCTGTGGATACCAAGCGTCCTCGAGATACTCCTTAGTGATTCTTTCCTAACTATTCTTAGAAGTATCTCTTTTATCTCTGTCATGTGTACCTCCCGGTATACCATATGCTGCCTCCATTTTTTTAGAGGCAATTATACAATCTTTTTGCCTTCCGGGGTGGTACAATGCTGGTGAAAAAAACTTCTTCCAGGTGGTACAATGAACCTGAAAAAAATCTCCTTTTAGTGGTACATAGTTGGTGAAAAAAACTGGCTAGAAGTGGTACATAGATGGTGAAAAATCACATTAATCATATATATTTATATAAGCAAAAAAATAGAGAAAAAGATTCTTGATGTATTTGACTTTGATTTTGGGATTGAAAAATAGCCTAAAAGTCCTTTATGCTAGCATCAAAGACATTTGATATTCGAATAAAATCTTTGGCTATTTGGTATTGGCTTGAGTTCTAAATTCGCGATCAGATATCTTTTTTAGGAGTCCGGATGTGCGGGCGGCGACAAAAAGCTTGACGAAAATTTTGTTTTCCCAGGACTGACCCAGTATATCAAATTCTTTTTGAATCTCTACCGAGACCAACTTTTCTGTTTCTGGAGAGGGTACTTCCTTTTTGGGTTCTTCTTTCGGAGCTAACCCTAGCTTATCTCTGATTAGTCTTCTGTGCTCTTCAGGATTTTATCTTCCCTCATCATTTAAACGCTTTTTCTTCTTTAACGTGTTAGTTATTTCTCACTAGTTTTGTTGGCCATGTTTAGAGACATCTGGCTAAAACCAGAAGGCTCTTCTTTTAAAAATCGGTCAATTTCTTCTCTTCTAATACGCCAGGAACGGCCAACTTTTTTGGCGAATATTTTGCCCGGTTTTCTTGTTTCACTAACTAGCCCATAAGCGGTCCACGGGCTGACTTTAAGGAGTTTTGCAGATTCTTCTATGGTTAAGATTTGGTCTTTGTTTTCGTCTGGCATTGGGCTCACCTCCAAAATTTGTGTTTGTTTGATTATAATTGGTGATAGTTGGGGATGTCAAGCTTGGGCTTGGAATTTTGGGCTTGGAATTTTTGTTAAAATAGTAAGCCGAGCAAAGGCGATGCGAAAAATAGGTGTGTATGGGTGAGGGCATTGCTCTTGGTCAGTTGAACGCCTACCAGGAAAGAAACCGCCCTC
>PWSB01000230.1 GCA_003563375.1 Actinomycetota bacterium
GATAGCCATTATAGAAAACTGTGCTGTCGAGCCTCTTATAGAAAAAAACTGCATGTGCCGTTATATGAGCAGGGGAATAAAAGAGGCATGCTGCATAAATTTTGGGGTGATGTCAGAGATTATAGAAAAGCTACCCAGATTTATTCCTGAAAGGGAAAAGTTCCATATAAGCAGAAAGGAGGCTTCTGATAGGTTTAAAAAACACAATCAGAAGGGCTATATAGGAACCATATGGTTTGGGCCCTATCCTTATATAAATAATCTCTGTTCCTGTGCCAGCCCTGAATGTGCCGGCATCCGGCCTAGGATTGATTTTGGGATCAATTCTATTTATAAGGCAGAATATGTGATCCAGCTGGATGAGAAAAGTTGCAGCTATTGCGGCAGGTGCATAAAGTTCTGTCCTTTTGGTGCACTAAGCGCAGACAAGGCCAATAAAACAGTCAAGGCAGATGTACAGAAGTGTTTTGGCTGCGGGGTCTGCAGGCATGCCTGCCCAGACGGTGCAATTTATTTATTACCAAGGGATGAAGTCGGGCCGGCAGCAGGGAAATATTAATGCTGAAAAGAACTAAGATAGTAATAGATTATTCGGTTTGCGGGGATGGAAAAAAGGTGGATCCCAGAAAATGTTTAAAGTGTATGAGGATATGCAAGCCTGCTGTATTTTTATTGCATCAGACACCAGGAGCCATAGAAAAGAATCCTTTTGATCCCCAGAATTGGAGGATAACTCCTCTATGGCTTTCTTTGTGTACCCGATGCATGAAATGCGTATCTGCCTGTCCGCAAGAGGCGGTCAAAATAGAATAAGCAATGATATGAAAACATATAATCTGAACCGTAAAAATTGTCTGGTCATAGGGGGTGCAGGCCTTCTGGGCCTTGAGATAGCCTGCCAGCTCCAAAGTCAGGGAGCCAATGTAAGGATTTTGGACCTGGTTTCCCCTGTAACTAATGGAAAATTTGATATCAGTGTAGGGGATATCCGGCACAGGGAAGATATCAGGGAGGCATGCAGGGATATCGATGTGGTATTTCAGACTGCAGCGGCTGTCTGGGACCCCAAGACTGCAAAAAGACTCTATGAGGAAGTAAATATAGGCGGTAATAGCAAAGTCATAGATACATGCATAGAGCAAGGGGTAAAAAGGCTGGTTTTCACCAGCACCATGGATGTTGTGGTGGATGGGAAAAAGCCTATAAAAAATGGTGATGAATCCCTGGGATATCCCAAAAAAATGCCTTCTGACCATTACTGCAGGACAAAGATCATCGCCGAGAAGATGGTGTTGGAAGCTAATAGCAGCAAACTTTTGACCTGTGCCTTGCGCCCGGTAGGCATGTATGGACCCAGGGATAAGTACCATATTAAAAATATAATCGAAGCAGTTAACCGAGGCTTAAAGTTTAAGCTTGGAAACGGAAAAGCAAAGTTCAGCCATGTTTATTCAGAGAATGCCGCACATGCACATATTCTTGCTGCAGAACGGCTAGTGGACGGCGGCCCTGTGGCGGGTAATAATTATTTTATTACCGACGGCTGCCCTAGCCAGAATCTGTTTGATTTTATGGAGCCCTTTCTTTTGGGCCTCGGGTTAAAGCCACCTGCCAAGAGGATCCCATATCCGCTAGCATATATTTTGGGCTTCATAAACGAAAAACTCAACCCTTGTTCAACCTTCAACAGGTTTTCTGTGGTCCAGACCTGCGTAGAACATACCTTCCTAAGTTTAAAAGCAGAGAGGGATCTAGGTTATAGGCCCATTGTTTCTACAAAAGAGGCTTTTGGAAAAACCCTTTCATGGTTTGCACAAGAATATGGCAAAAAAGATGACCGGTAAACCGTTTATATTTTATTTTCTTTTTTTTTAATTTATCTTTATAATGACAAAAATCAATAAAAATAGGCAGATGGAGTTTTAAAATTGAGGATAATAAAAAGTTTTTGGGCATTGGCATTATTTATTTTTATAATTTCGGTATTTTTGGTTTTAGGCTGCAGGGCAGAGGAAACAGTAATTGGTGAAAGTGAATCTGAAATAGAATCAATAGAGCCTGAACAACCAGAGAAAGAAGAACCACCCGAAGAAGAAACCGAAGAGACCGGCCAGGTAACCGGGGATATCAACCTATTGAGCGGGCTTGAGCTGTCTGATCCTGTGCAAAATTCAAGGCCCCTTGCCATAATGGTGCAAAACAGTCCCCAGGCAAGACCTCACTCCGGACTGATATATGCAGATATTGTATTTGAGGCTGTCTCTGAAGCCGGTGTGACCAGATTCGTTGCCCTTTATTCATCCTATGATGCTGAAATAATCGGACCTGCCCGAAGCGCAAGGATATATTTTGCTGAGATAGCAAGGAGCTTTGACCCTATCTTTACATTCTGGGGGACCTATCCAGAGGGGTATACGGCCTTAAGGAATATGGACATGGACCTTTTGGATGCAAACAGCTCCGCGTATGTGCCCCATACCCAGGCAGGGTGGAGGGACCACAGTAGAAGCAATGCCTTGGAGCATACTGCATTTATAGATACATATGGGATAAAAGACGATGCTGATGCTTTAGGTTATTCCCTTGAAGGGGGCCAATCAAACATGAAGTTCAAATATGATCTCGGCCTGGCTGAAAGGGGAGATATAGAAGAGATAATAGTGGACTTCTCCTATCAGCAGTATGAAGCAGGTTTCTATTATGACAGGGGCAAAAATGCATACCTTAAGACCTTGGCCGGGGAGCCTCATAGCGATTTTGAGACCGGCCAACAGATAAGCCTGAATAATGTCGTAGTGCTTATCTCCGATATAGTCGGCCCGGTAAGCAGCGCCGGGCATATGGAAGTAACCACCACTGGGGACCACGAGCAGGGTAATGCATATTTCTTTATGGATGGAAATATAATAGAAGGGAGCTGGGGAAGAGACAGCATCTTTGATCCTTTTGAATTTAAAGACGGCCAGGGCGAACCAATACTCTTTAACCGTGGTTCTACCTGGGTATGCATGGTTGAGAGCGTTGACAGGTTATCCTATTAAGCCATTGGCCTATAGCATGAGACCATAATCGTGAAGAGGTATCTTGATCTGAATTCTTTACTTGCTACGTGCTTTCTTTGAGCATGGATATTTCTTTATAGATCTCTGTAATGTATTCTGAATTTTCATCTATTTTTTTGCTTAACAAAAGGATACATTCTTTGAGGGCATCTAATTTTTCTTCAATGATCTCCTCATTAGAAGTTCCTTTTAGGGATTTTATTGCCTCTTCTGATTCGTCTAGGATTATTTTAACTTCTTGTTCTGCTTCCATATCGTCTCCTTCTCCTATAGGGTAATGTTAATGTTAATATAAACTATTAGGTGCCTTTTTCCAAATAGAAAAAATA
>PWSB01000060.1 GCA_003563375.1 Actinomycetota bacterium
AAAGAGCTAGAATACATACTTTCGGTAATTCCAGCCAAGGACCTATATAATATTACCGGTATCCCCCCACAGTATGTCTGTGCCCTTAATAAGATATACTGGGTAAAAAAGAATATGCCCGATATTTACTCTAAAACCAAGAAATTTCTATTTACTGAAGACCTTTTCCATCATTTGCTGGGCATGGAAGACACAAAAATGAATTACCCCTTATGTTCTACTTCCCTTTTCTTTGATATAAGGGAGAAAAAATGGTCATTGGATATTCTTGAGAAATTCGATATAGATGTGGGTCTATTTTCCCAGCCCTGCCCCTCAGGGACCGAAATAGGGTATGTAAGGGATGATATTGCACTGGACCTGGGGTTTGGCCAAAAAGTCTCCATTGTCACCGGGGGCCATGACCAGCAGTGTGCGGCACTGGGGGTGGGTGCTATATCCGGAGGGCTTGCCGTAGACGGCGTGGGCACAGTAGAATGCGTTACCACTGCCATGGACGAGGTGATATTAAGGGACGAGCTTTTTGAAAACGACTATTCCACCCGGTTCCATGTGGTAGAAGGAAAATACGCAAGCTTTGCCTATAATTTTACCGCAGGAAGCATACTTAAATGGTACAGGGATGTGTTGAGCCCGGAAGAAAAAAAAGAGGCAGAAGCTAAAGGTGTCAATGTCTATGATTACTTTTTCTCCAAACTTGATTTTGAGCCATCTGACCTTTATGCCCTCCCTTATTTTTCTGCTTCAGGGACCCCCTATCATGATCCTATATCCAAGGGATCCCTGATAGGGTTAAACCTGTCCACTCAAAAGGTTGATATTTTCAAGGCTTTGGTAGAGGGATTGGTATTTGAGATAGCTTTCAATATTGAGCTTGCAGGCAAATGCGGATTAAACATAGAAGAGCTTAGGGCAGTAGGAGGGGGTTCACAATCGGATTACTGGCTTACCCTTAAATCTTCGGTTATAAACAAGCCGATAAAACAGATGGGAATAAGTGAGGCCGGCTGCCTGGCTACCATGATGCTGGCCGGAAAGGGTACAGGCTTGTTCAGCATAGAGGAGGCTGTGGCAAGTTTTGTCAAGGTCAACAAGGAATTTACTCCGGACAAGTCTTTGAGAAAAAAATACCAAGCAAAGTTCGAAAAGTACAAAAAGATATACCACCTGATAAGTGAGTTGTATAAAGATGAAAAATAAATTGTCTTCAAGTATTGAGGATTATCTTGAGGCGATATATGAGCTTGAGATAAGTGAAGAAGAGGTAAGGGTCAAGGATATCGCAAAAAAACTCGATATAAACCCGGCCAGTGTTACAGAGATACTATATAAGATGCAGGACCTTGAGCTGGCAGAACATAAAAGATACGGAAAGGTCAGCCTGACAGAGAAGGGGCAGGGCATAGCTAAAAAGATATACGACAGGCATAAGACCATAGTCGAGTTTTTATCTGATATACTTGGTGTTGATAAAAAACAGGCGGAGGAGGATTCCTGTAAGATCGAGCATAGCGTAAGCGACAAGACCATGGGCAAGCTGGTAAAATTCATTGAGTTTATCCAGAACAATCCTCACGGCAAGCCCTTATGGTTAAAACATTTTGAATATTATCTTGATCAGAAGAAATATCCTCCCCAGTGTCTTGAAAAATAGATGGAATTGATTGATTATGAAAGTGGAAAAAGTCTGGCTAAGGTCCGGGTAGCCCATAGTTTTTTCCAAAAAGTCTTCGGGCTTACCATAGGAAGCCCGCTGGAAGAAGGCCAATGCTTTTTAATAAAAGGGTGCAGAGGCATCCATACCATAGGGATGGATTACGGGATAGACGCGGTTTTTCTGGACAAAGCCGGCAGGGTATTGGCGGTCTATGAAAACCTTAGGCCTTACAGGGTGAGTTCTTTTATAAGGGGGGCAGAAAACGTGGTAGAGTTTAAAGCAGGATTTGTCTCTAAAAATGGCATAAAGGCGGGGGATAAGCTGGATTTTTTCTAAACAGATTGACACTGAATAAAAAAATATGGTAATATTTCAGTCTGTGATTTAAGCTATCGTGTAAAATAAGGAGGCTAAGATTTACGCTATAATTACCAGTGGTGGAAAGCAATATAAAATAGAAGAGAACCAGGATGTAGTGGTTGATTATCTTGAGGGCAAAAAAGGCGATAAGATAAGTATAGAAGAGGTAAACCTTATATCTGACGGGGATAAGATAAAGGTAGGTAAGCCTTTGCTCGGCAATGCCAAGGTGTCGGTTACTATAAAAGATCAGATAAGGGCAGACAAGGTCATTGCTTTTAAGATGAAAGCCAAAAAGAGGTACAGAAGAAAGATAGGGCACAGGCAGCCTCTTACGGTCCTTCATACAGAGAAGATAGAAATTAAGTGAGGTGATTTTATGTCTACTAAAAAAGGTGTAGGAAGTACAAGAAATGGAAGAGACAGCAATCCGAAGTTTTTGGGTATAAAAAATGCAAGCGGCCAACCCGTAAAGGCTGGAAGCATAATCATAAGACAGAGAGGCACCAGGTTTAAGCCTGGCAACAATGTAGGAGTTGGAAGGGACCATACCCTTTTTGCCAAGGCAGACGGAAAGGTAGAATTTACCAATAACCGGGTTGTCAACATAGTCTAAGAGAAAGGCCCTCCTGGAGGGCCTTTTTTGATCCTCAAGATAATCTCAGAATATACATCATTTCCATAAGCTATACTTTTTAATTATAATTATATTATTATTAGTTGCGATGGAGACGGGAAATGAAGACACTGGTCATATATGATTCCAATTATGGAAATACAAAAAGGATAGCACAGGCGATAGCTGACAGCCTGGGGGATGGTTCAGAGGCATTAGAGGCAGGTGGATTTGATGAAAGTATGCTCAAAGGTTTGGATCTGCTGGTGGTTGGAAGCCCTATAGTAGCCTGGAGGCCCACACAAAAGATGAGGGATTTTTTAAATGGCCTAAAAGGCGGCCAGCTCTCTGGAATAAAATCTGCTGCATTTGATACCAGGGTAAAATCTTTCATATCAGGGACAGGAGGGGAAAAAATAGAATCCGCATTGAAGAAAGCCGGAGCCCAGATTATAAGTCCTCCTCAAAAGTTTTATGTTAGGGGCCCCAAAGGGCCCTTGGCTGACGGGGAGGTCGAAAAGGCTTCCAAATGGGGAGAATCATTGAAAGCAGAGAAGAAATAGATCCTGCCTATTGTCCCAAAAATATCCCCAAAACAGCACCTGCGGCTAGCAGCGCCATAATAGCTGTGCAGACTGCAAAGAAACGGTATTCTTTTTTGGCAAGAAAGTAAACCATACAGTAAAAAAGGCCCGCCACCGGGGTAAGGTTTAAGAAAAACAATCCCAG
>PWSB01000050.1 GCA_003563375.1 Actinomycetota bacterium
TTATAACGGGGAGAGAAATCTTTCTACATCCATACTCTACCTTATAACCCCGGACCATTTTTCCCGACTTCACAGGATAAGTAGTGACGAGATATTTCATTTCTATATGGGGGACCCAGTATATATGCTGAATTTGTTTGAGGATGGCCTGGCAGAGGAGCTTGTTTTGGGAAGAGATATCTTAAAAGGGGAAAAGGTACAACACCTGGTGCCTGGTGGGGCCTGGCAGGGGGCATGCCTTAAAGGGGATGGAAGGTTTGCTTTGCTGGGGACCACAGTTTCACCAGGATTTGATTTTGCTGATTATCAGAGCGGGGAAGGTTCTGAGGAGATGCTTTTCAAGAAATATCCTGCATACAAGGAAAGTATAGGAAAGCTAAAACGGAAATTTTAATTGAATTTTTTCTCAAATCAAGTAAAATACAAAATAGTACAAAACATAATCATAACAGAACAATAATTAATCATGATACCTGAAGCTCGCAGGCAGAAAATCATAGATACACTTAAAAGAGAAAATATAATAACCTTAGAGAATCTTGCCCAAGAATTCGGGGTATCAAGGATCACCATCCAGAGGGATATAAACCTTCTCCAAAAAAAAGGTTTGGTAGAAAAAGTACATGGAGGAGTGAAGTTTGATGATCTGGCCCAAAAGAATTTTGAGACCAGGTTCAAATCAAGGTTAGGGGCTAACTATGAGAAGAAACAGGAAATCGCACAGAAAGCACTGCAGCTGGTGGAGGATGAGAAAACAATATTTTTAGATTCATCGACAACCCTATATATTTTTTCACAGAACCTTTTTAAAAAAAAGTTTTTGGACCTTAACATAATAACTACATCGCCAGCTATAGCGTGGCAGGCCACAGGTTATCCGGAAATAAAGCTGATAAGCACAGGAGGACAGCTTAAGGCTGATTTTAACATGTTTTGCGGAAGCTGGGTGCTTGAATTTCTGGATAGGATAAATATTGATTCCGCATTGATATCGGCAGCGGGCATCTCCCCTGACCTGATGCTTACCACCTCAGATAAAGACCTGGCAAACATTCTGCTCAAGGTCATGGAGCGTTCTAAAGAAATAAACCTGCTAGCAGACAGCAGCAAATTTTTTAAGGAAGGAATGTTAAGCATAAGCCACATAAGCAGATGCAGCAATATAGTAACAGACAGCAGCATAAGCCCAGAGGCGGTAAAAAAGCTGGAAGAAATCAAAGATCTCAGATTAATATATAATTAATGATAAGGAGGAAGACTATGGATTTTAAAACCTATACCACAGATGTGGTGGTAGTAGGTGGCGGCGGCGCTGCCTGCAGAGCCGCTATCGAAGTTTCAGAGAAAGGGCTAAACAGCATCATGCTGGATAAAGGCAGGCCCGGCCGCTCAGGCGCTACACCATGTGCCTTATGGAGCATTCAGGCGCCTTTTGGGCCCAGGGGCAGGGATGAAAGGGATACACCTGAACAGTATTTCGAGGATATGGTAAACGCAGGCAGGTTTATAGGTGACCAGAACATCACTGAAATAGTTGCTTTTACAGCTTGTGACCGAATTCTGGATATGGAAAGGTACGGAGTCCATTTTAAAAAATATGATGATGGAAGGTTTTTTCAGACGCCTATGCCCGGCCAGACATATCCCAGGTCATGTTTTATGATTGAAAACGGGCAGCATATGTCCACAGTCTTGGCAAAAGAGGTTTCCCGAAGAGACAACATAGAAGTATTTAAGGATTTCTTTGTCTTTGACCTTCTAAAAAACGGGGAAGCTGTAGTAGGAGTCCTAGGAATGGACCTGCTAAGTGGGGAATTGGTGGCAATCCATGCCAAGTCAACAGTAATGGCTACCGGCGGCTACACCTCTCTCTGGGGCTTTAGCGACAATCCCCCGACCCTTACCGGTGACGGTGTGGCTATGGCTTATCTTGCAGGGGCTGATATTGTGGATCTGGAGTTTAACCAGTACTATGGCACGGATGTCCTCTGGCCTCCCAGCGTAAAGGGTTCAGTGGTACTATATGAGCTTATGATAGATGAGTTTGCAGACGGGGAGATCACAGACAAAGACGGAAATATAATAATAGAAAAGCCCCTGCCCATAAGAGATGAAGCCATAAAGATCATTTATGATACCATAAGGGCGGGCAAAGGCACTCCCCATGGAGGCGTTTATTTTGACACAACTCTTTCCCCTAAAGGCGAAGCTGCGGTAAGGGATGTCTTTAAGACCATGACACCGAAACATTATCAGTTCTTGATCGATGCTGCAGGCATAGATCTTGCCAAGGAACCTCTGGAGGTGGGGCCTGCATCCCATTATCAATGCGGGGGCATATATATTAATGAAAGAGGGGAATCTTCTGTAGAAGGCCTCTATGCTTGCGGCGAATGTGCAGGGAACTTCCAGGGTGCAAACCGTTTGGCAGGAAGCGCTTTATGCGATACCCAGACTACAGGTGCACAGGTTGGCGGATGCTCTGCTGATGATGCTAAAAAAAGAGATATTTTGCCAGCTGATAAGTCAGACCTGGAAGGGAAGAAAGAGCTTGTAAATATGTTTTTGTCCAATAAAGATAAAGGGACACGTCCCGTATTTGTAAAAGAAGAAATACTTAAGACCATGGACAAACATATTGCACCATTCCGTAATGCGGAAGGGATGAAAAAAGGACTGTCTATCATCGAATCCCTTAAAGGAGAGCTTGAGAATATAGCGGTTCCTGATATCAAGAGGTATAACTTTGAACTTGAGGAAGCCTTAGAGGCTAGACTTATGGCAGAGGCTGCCCAAATAACTTTTGGGTCCGCGATGTTTAGGAAAGAATCCAGGGGCCATCATAACCGGGAAGATTATCCGGAGACTGATAACCAAAATTGGAGATGCCATACCATTGTCAAGCAGGTGGATGGAAAGCCCGACTATTCAAAAAGAGATGTGATATATACCAGGATGAAACCCCAGGATTAATTTTTTAAATATTTAAAATAGGAGGCAAAAATGGCCAAAGACAAGATAAAAGCAAAAATACAGCGTTATGATCCTGAAAAGGACAGCAAGCCTTATTACCAGGAATATGAGGTGGATATAGACAGAGAGGTAACCGTGCATGAGCTCCTCTCAAGGATACACCGTGATTACGACGGGAGCCTTGCCTACAGGGCTTTTAAATGCTACAAGGGCATGTGTACCACCTGCATAGTCAAATTAAATGGAAAGACAGTTAGAAGTTGCGCTACCAGGGTAGAGCCTGATACAGAGATCACCATAGAGCCTGCAGCAGGAGGAAAGCTTATCAGGGACCTGGTGGTAGACTTTAAAAGGATGTAGAAA
>PWSB01000008.1 GCA_003563375.1 Actinomycetota bacterium
AGCATATCGGCCTTCATCATAATAATAGGAACAGGATTGATCTTTCTTTTTCTGCCTTCCCTGAGAAACGGCCAAAATTTGGTATCAGAGGAGTTATCCTTGCTAATCGATCCGGACCAAAAACTGGTTAATGTATCCATAGAAGGAATAAAAATGGATACCCACGCAAATCAGCCGGTAATACTATTAAAAGAGACTGATGGAAATAAATATCTGCCTATATGGATAGGTACAGCCGAAGCTTTCGCAATCTCCCTTGAACTTACAGGGGCAAAAATGCCCCGGCCGATGACTCATGATCTGATCAGGGATGTTTTTGATTCCCTTGATGCAACCGTGGATAGCGTGGTTGTGACCGCCATCAGGGACGATACCTATTATGCGGCTATAAGGCTGACTGACCAAAATGGGGATATAATTGAAATAGACAGCAGGCCTTCTGATGCAATAGCTATTGCGGTAAGGGTTTTATGCCAAATAATGGTTTCCGAAGATGTCCTTGAATCCAGCGGAATAGAGATCGAAGAAACCGAAGGCCAATATGAACCCATAAGAACCTAATATCTTTATTTTTGATTTTATCTTTCCGATGTTTATAATTTCCTCAATACCTGCCTCTTATGGGAAGAAAGTTATGCTATAATGGACCAATATGCTTGGAGAAGAGAGAAGAGAATACATATTAAATATAATTAATAAAGCAGGGAGCGTTAACGCCAAAGAAGTTGCTCAATTTCTCGGTGTATCCGAGGCTACCATAAGAAGGGACCTGGGCAAGCTGGCTAAAAAAAATCTAATAAAGAAAACTTACGGCGGAGCACTTAAGTCTTATCCTGTAGGCCAGGAGATGAAGTTTAATATTCAAAAAGAATTATATGCTCAGGAAAAGAGAAAAATCGCCCTGGCAGCGGCAAAGATGATAGAGGACAAAGATGTCATAATAATTGAATCCGGGACCACCGGTTACCAGATAGCCCTTAATGTAAGTAAAAAGCAAGAGTTGACCGTTTTTACCAATAGCTGTGAAATCGCTGCAACCCTTTTAACACACCATCCTGATTTTTGCATTATTTTAAGCGGCGGCATCCTGGATAATGAAACCCGATCGCTAATAGGGCCCATTGCTGATAATACATTTTTTAATATAAACGTAGATAAAGCATTCATAGGTATTACAGGGATTGACATCCGTAAAGGGATTACAGCTGTAAACCCCATTGAAGCAAACACGAAAAAAAACATAATTGCCAGCGCCAAAAAGGTCATAGCGCTTGCAGACCACTCCAAGCTGGGCCATATCTCAGTGAATTTTGTCTCCAATATTTCTGCAATCGATATGCTGATAACAGACAGCCAAGCAGATAAAAGATTTTTAGACCTTTTGGAAAAATCTGGTATCTCGGTAATACAGGAATGATCTTCTATGTATCTAAGGGAAGGTCGGCCCACTGGCCCTTTTCATGTGACCGTCCCGCAGCTTCCATCACTTCCTGTACCTTATAGCCTGCATACATATCTGCTTCAGGTTTTTTGTTTTCAGCAATATTGGAAAGAAAATCATAAGCGCTTCCCATATGGTACCTTATCCAGCCTATAGCAAACTTTGGCCCGGGAAACTGTATTGCCGGCCTGGGGTATCTCTGTACGGTTTCTATGGATTTATAACCCCTGTTGCCTCCAATGGGTGAACCTTCATCCCTTGCATCATAGGCTTCGAGATAATTAGGCTGCATGCTGTTAAACCTAATAGCACCTTTTTCACCATGTACTTCAAATCTTATTTCATCATTGGATCCGTTTGCCACTTTGGTAGCTTCCAAGGTTCCCGCGGCTCCGTTCTCAAGCTCAAAAAGCATAAGCGCCAGGTCCTCGGTGTCAACCTTGCCTATCTTGCCCGGTTTTTTGCTAAGAGGCCTTTCCTTTGTAAATATATCCAATTTTGCAAATACCTTTTTAAAATCCCCTAAAAGGTACCTGGTAAGGTCAATGATATGAGAGCCCAGATCATAGAGAGAGCCTCCGCCACAATACTTTTTTTGTATTTTCCAGTATAGGGGCCTGTTCGGGTCAGAATTTCCCGCATGCAGGTAGACTACCCTTGCATTGTATATCCTCCCCAGGAAACCTTCTTCTATAAGCTGTTTTGCCCTCATCACTGCAGGATGATATCTGTATTCAAAACTTAATTGTGAGACCAGTTCAGGATGCTTTTTTGATTCTTTTAGGATATCCTTTGCTTCTTTTAGGTCCATTGCAAGCGGTTTTTCACTTATAACATGCTTTCCAGCTTTAAGGCCTTCGATTATTATTTCCTTATGCAGGTAATTAGGGGTACATACTTCGATTATGTCTATATCCTCTCTATCGATCAGGTCCCTGTAATCATCTGTGGCAAACTCAAAGCCTGCCTGTTCTATACCTTGCTGGGCATCTTCTATAGGTACAGAAGCAACCCCTACCATTTTAACTTTTGCGGGAAGCGGGCTGTAATAGAAGGGCATATCTATATAAGAGATCGTATGCACCTTACCTATAAATCCGTAACCTACCATCCCTAATCCTAAGGTCCTCATATATATCCTTCCTGTTTAATATCCAAATTCAGCTTCTACTTCGCTTATAGAATCATCTATTATATCCAAAGCTTTTTGGGCTACATCCTCTTCCATTATAAGGGGGGGTGACATCCTGAGATTATGTCCGGCAGGTATCCAGGCAAGTCCTTTTGCAAATGCTTTTTGGTAGATCTTTTTCCCTGCTTCATCAAAAGGTTCCTTAGAATTTTGGTCTTTTACCACTTCCATCCCAAGCAGGCAGCCTTTACCCCTGACCTCCCCTATTATCTTATGGCTATCTTTAATTTGTACCAGCCTGTCCATTAGAAACTCGCCTAATTTATGGGCTTTCTCCACTATATTTTCTTCTTCTATAACCTCAAGAGAGGCCAGTCCCGCTGCTGCTGCCATTGGGTTGCCTCCATAAGAAGTAGAAGCAGATATCTTTTCCAATACATCCGCATAATCCTCTTTTATTGCAAATGCAGTGCAGGGAAACCCATTTGCAAGCCCTTTTCCTAAAACCATTATGTCAGGGACTACATCGTAGTGGTCAACACAAAACATCTTGCCTGTCCGCGCGCAGCAGGTCAGCACCTCATCCACGATAAGGAGTATGCCCAACCGGCCACACATCTCGCTCAGCCTCGGCAAAAATTCATCGGGATATACCACAGATCCACCCCATCCCTGTATAGGCTCCAGCACAACACCGGCTACATTTGCAGTACCTTCCATGTTTATTTGCTTTTCCAGGGCATCCACGCAAAAAAGGCCACA
>PWSB01000035.1 GCA_003563375.1 Actinomycetota bacterium
GAGGAGGGGATTAAGGTCGGCCTCCGCTTTACAATGAACAAACATAATATCTGTGATATCCCCGAAATTTTCAAACTTGTAGAGCATGAGAAAATACCCCGGGTATGTTTTTACCATCTTGTCTATGCCGGCCGGGGGATGGAGCTTATAAAAGATGATCTACCGTACCAAATGACCAGGGATACAGTGGATAAGATTATTGATTTAACCTATGACCTTTATAAAAGAGGATATTCTAAAGAAGTCCTTACCGTGGACAATCATGCTGACGGGCCCTTTTTATATCTGAGGATGAAACGGGAAGGGCTTAAAAGGGCGACTGAGGTCTTAAAACTTCTAGAGGTGAACCAGGGAAACAGTTCCGGAAATGCTATCGGCTGCATAAGCTGGAACGGAGATGTTTACGCGGATCAATTCTGGCGTCATTATTCTTTCGGAAATGTAGGCCAGAGGAGTTTCAGCGATATTTGGACCGATCTTTCAAATCCGTTGATGGGAAAATTGAAAAACAAGATACCTCATCTTACTGGCCGCTGCGCGGCCTGTAAGTGGAAAAACATCTGCGGGGGGAATTTACGCATGCGGGCTGAAGCGGTTACCGGGGATTTATGGGCACCGGATCCAGCTTGTTATCTTACCGACGATGAAATAGGCCTGGATTCCAATTTTGCCAAAATTGATGTGAAAGGAAGTGATTAGATGGCTTTCCCAGAGCAGCGCTTACGCCGATTACGCCAGAATGAAAACTTGCGGCGCATGGTCCGTGAGACTGTATTATCCGTTGACGATTTGATCTATCCTCTCTTTGTCCAACCGGGAGATAAGAAAAAAACAGAGATAGGATCTATGCCTGGAAACTACAGGTTTTCAGTTGATGAACTGGTAGAAGAATGTAATGAAATACAGAAGCTCGGGATCCCGGCAGTAATCCTTTTTGGGATACCTTCGCATAAGGATAAACACGGCAGTGAAGGTATAGCCGATGAAGGTATAGTCCAGCAGGCTATAAGGGCAATAAAAGAAGGGGTCAGCGGGCTGGTTGTAATCACGGATGTCTGCTTTTGCGAGTATACAGACCATGGGCACTGCGGGTGGGTTAAAGATGGAGAAGTCGACAACGATAAGACGTTGGAGATGCTGCAGAAAATGGCAGTCTCCCACGCTCGGGCAGGCGCTGACATTGTTGCACCCTCTGATATGATGGACGGAAGGGTCAGTGCCATCCGTTCGGCTTTGGACCAACACCGGTTTCAAAATATTCCTATCATGTCATATGCGGCAAAATTTGCATCGACTTTTTATGGGCCTTTCAGAGATGCTGCAGGCTCTTCGCCCCAATTCGGCAATCGAAGGTCCTATCAAATGGACCCCGCCAACGGAGATGAAGCATTACGCGAAGTCGAGCTTGATGTCGAAGAAGGAGCAGATATTATCATCATCAAACCCGCAATGGCATATATGGATCTTATATGGAGGACAAAACAAAGGTTTAGGATGCCCATTGCCGCTTATAATGTCAGTGGTGAGTATTCAATGGTTAAGGCAGCTTCACAAAAAGGATGGATAGAGGAGGAGAAAACAGTATTTGAACTGCTTACCTGCCTCAAACGCGCTGGGGCTGACCTAATAATAACTTATTTTGCCAAAATTGCCGCTAAGCTTTTAGAAGATAGAAGACATGGATAGAGAAAAAAAATATATTCCCCGCTTGATAGCATGGGAGATAACCCGCAGCTGCCATTTAAATTGCAGGCACTGTCGGGCCGGGGCTGGATCCGGTTCATATGAAAACGAGCTGGGGCTTGAGGAAATATTTAAAACTATGGACAGTATTTCCGTTTTTGGGAAACCCATAATCATCTTAACCGGCGGGGAACCCATGTTGCGGTCCGATTTGAATGATATTATCAGTTACGGTGACAATCTTGGTTTGATAATGGTCATGAGCCCTTGCGGCAAATTATTGACCGAAAATAAAGCTCGGGAACTTAAAGGTGCAGGGCTTAAAAGGATAAGTATAAGTATCGATGGCGCCAGTCCGGAAAGCCACGATAATTTTAGGGGTGTCCCTGGCGCTTTCGAGGATGCTTTAAAGGGCATAGAAGCGGCAAAAAGGGCTGGGCTCCAATTCCAGATAAATACCACCATAACCAAGCATAATATCCATGAAATAGAAGACATATTAGAGCTTGCAATAAAAATAGGTGCTGTTGCTTTCAGCCCGTTTTTGCTGGTACCGGCTGGACGTGGAAAAGACCTGGTGGATATGGAAATTAGTCCAAGACAATATGAGAACATACTAAATTGGATTTACCAAAAAAAACAGCAGGTCCACATCAACCTGCGCCCAACCTGTGCCCCTCATTACTTTCGCATCTTAAGGGAACAAGAAAAAAAAGCGGGCCGCAGGGTAACTTCGGAGAACCATGGATTGGATGCCTTTACCAAAGGATGCATGGGGGGACAATCATTCGCCTTTATATCCCACGTAGGAATGGTACAGATTTGTGGTTTTTTAGAAATAGGATGCGGCAACATAAGGGAGAGCGGCTATGACTTCCAAAACATATGGGAAACCTCTAAAGTTCTTTTGCAGTTGAGGGATCCAGATAACTACCATGGAAGATGCGGTTACTGTGAATACAGGCTAGTATGCGGTGGATGCCGGGCCCGTGCATACGGGACAACAGGAAATTACCTGGATGAAGAGCCTTATTGTGTATACCAGCCAAAGAAAAAACGGTGATAAAATGGATGACACAGACAGGCAATTGTTAAATTTGATGCAAAATGATTTTCCAATTTGTGAACAGCCTTTTTTGGAGATTGGGAAAAAATTGGGTCTTGGACAGCAAGAAGTCTTAGACAGAATTCATAAACTTAAGTCTGATGGTATTATCCGCCGGATCGGAGGGGTTTTTGATTCTAAAAGCTTGGGGTACAAAAGCAGCCTTCTGGCTGCCAGGGTCCATTCCGGGCAATTGGAGAAGGCAGCTGCCTACATCAGTAAGTTTCCGGGAGTGACCCATAATTATCAGCGGTCCCATTTGTATAATCTCTGGTTCACACTTTCAGCCAGCAGCCCTGAAAAATTTAGTAAAATAGTTAAATTAATAAAAAAAAACACAGGCATAAGTGATATTGCAGAGTTGCCTGCGGTAAAAATATTTAAAAGGGAAGTAAAATTTGATTTATAGGACCATGAAAGGTGCGCAACTGGAAATACTCCGGTTTATGCAGGAAGACATGCCCCTTGACCCCCGGCCTTTTAAGAGGCTGGCCAAAAAAGCAGACCTTCCAGAAAAAGAAATCATC
>PWSB01000043.1 GCA_003563375.1 Actinomycetota bacterium
TCCATATGGAAGAGGATGGAGAGCCCGGCCAGGTCATAGGCTCTGAAGCCATAGAAGAGGGAGAAAATATGAACGTCATGGTAGAGATAGACGAAGATATGGCAGACATGATATCCGATGGCGACACGCTGTATGTAAGCGTACTCATTCCTGAGACCGTAGAGGACTTTATGGTTTCAGAAGATCCGGGTATAGATGACCCTGTTACCGAAGACCCAATAACTGAAGATCCAGATGTAGAGGATCCAATAATAGATGACCGTGAAAATGGGATAGATAACTAGACAAGATAGAATAAACAGAGATAAAAAAAAGGGAAGCAATATTAATTATTGCTTCCCTTTGCCAATCATTGCTGTTTTTGATAATGCCTTTGAACCAGGTCCTTCAAAGTATATGAGTCCAGGACCGCCTGGCATTTCTTGCTAACTTCTTCCCATATCTCTCTAGCAACGCAATGCTCGTACCGCTTGCAGATACCAGGATTATTTATGCATTCTACCAGGTTTATGGAACCTTCCATAGCTGTGATTATCTCGCTGACCTTTATATCTTCCGGGGGCCTGCCAAGAAGATATCCACCGTGGGCTCCCCTGGTGCTCGAAACCAGCCCAGCCACTTTCAGAGGCATAATCAGTTGGTTTAAATACTTTTGTGATATGTCCTGTATTTTACTTATGTCTTTGAGCAGGGTAGGGCCCTTGCCGTAGTTTAAGGCTAGCTGCAGCAGCAATCTGGTACTGTATCTTCCCCTAGTGGAAATTTTCATTTTATCATGATGTTTGTTTCAATCCCTTAGATTATAATATTAATCCACTTTATAGTCTATTTATTGCCTTTTTAGCCAGCATGATCTTTGAGAGTAAATTTTTAAAAAACTTCTTATTGAAAATTAGCTTTTTTTGTATTATTATGCTACTAAAGCTATGGATATAATCGAAATAGTAGTAATTGAAGGGTGGTGAACAAGATGGAAAAAATAAAGACTTTACTGAGATGGGGTTTGGGAATATCCTTTTTATGGCCTTTTTTTGACAAGTTATTTGGTTTTGGCTTTTCTACTCCACCTGAAAATGCTTGGATAGCAGGTGGCTCTCCTACAGCGGGTTTCCTAAACTTTGGCTCGACGGGGCCTTTTGCTCCCTTATACAGCCGTATCGGGGGGCATCCTGTGGTAGATTTCCTTTTTATGGCTTCTCTTCTATTTTTAGGAGTGACCTTAGTGCTGGGCATACTCTTGAAAATAACGGCCATAGGCGGAAGCTTATTGATGTTTATGATGTGGACTGCAGTTTTGCCTAAAGAGCATAATATACTTATGATAGATGAACATATTATATATATATTGGTACTGCTGCTGATAGGCTTTGGTTTTACCCAAGAGGAGCAGTGGGGAGGCCTTGGGAATAGGTGGCAAAACACATCGCTGGTAAAAAAAGCACCGTTTCTAGCCTAAGAGTCAGCAGGTTTTTTATTTTCCTCGGCCTTGGCGGCAAGCCCGGCCAAGATCTTTCTTGCAGACTCAAGGTCCTTTATATATTTGTCTTTTTTTGAGGGATCATATAGATTTTTCCCCCTGTGGTACTTGGTGTCTTCGAAGCTTAATCTTTTAAAATCGTTGACTTCATTGTTAAACTCAGGGGGAAGATTTTTTAATATACTTCTAACAGATGCCTGCCATGCCTTGAACCTGGGATGCCTGCTGTCCAGCTCCTCCAGCTTATCTATATCTTTAACTTTTTTTTGTATTGCTTCTAACAGTTTAGGGTCCATGCTTAAATAATATCTTTTTAATAACAAAAGAACAAATAAAAACAAAAGAACAAATAAAAATGAGCGGTTTCTTTTACAAAACCGCTCGAAGGGGAAATGAATTGTTTGTTATTCTACAGTAAAAAAAATATAATTCAAGTGATATTGCATAAAAATTTTTTTTGCAGCCCTGCCAAAGCCATTAAAATCCATGTGTTTTCTTTTTGATTATCCGGGGGTTAGTATATGTTATGTAGAAGCAGATAAAATATGGGGGAGTCAGTATATTGGACAAGAGATACAGTATTACCGATCATCCTTCAGATATTGGGATAAAAGCCTGGGGGACTACTCCCGAACAGCTTTTCACCAATGCTGCAGAGGGACTTTATGCAGTTATGACAGACCCGGAGTCTATAAAAGCCCAAAAAAGGATAGATCTTTCCATAAAGGAGGATTGTACATGCGGATATGAGGAAGCTATGGTTTCCTGGCTGGAAGAGCTAATCTTCTGGTTTGAAACAGAAAAACTGCTTTTACGGTCTTTTAGGATCAAAAAACTTGAAACCGGAAAAAATATAAATATTGAGGCTGAAGCGTGGGGTGAGAATATGGATAAAAACAGGCATAAAATAAGGGTAGCTATCAAAGCGGTTACCTATCACGGGCTCCGTGTTGGAAAAAATAAGGAATGGAATGCACAGGTATTATTCGACGTATAGGAGATTTAAATGGCGGAATATAATATAAAAAAGATAAATGACTACAAATGGGAGATCCCAAAAGATGAAAGCCTGGGGATGAGGGTCCCTGCTATCATTTTTGCTGATTCACAGATTTTGGAAAATGCAATGAAAGAAAACACCCTGGACCAAGCTGTGAATGTATCCACCTTGCCCGGGATTCAAGCAGCATCGCTGGCTATGCCGGATATACATTTCGGTTACGGCTTCCCTATAGGAGGGGTGGCAGCAATGGACCTGGATGAAGGGGTGATATCCCCGGGGGGTGTTGGTTTTGATGTATCATGCGGGGTAAGGTTGCTTAGAACAAACCTTTACTTTAGCGACATAAAAGAAAAGATTGAAGAGCTGATGGGTAACCTTTTCTTTTCCATACCCACCGGCGTGGGGAGCACGGGGAAGATAAAGCTTCCCAAAGAAAAGATGAAAAAGCTGCTAAAAAAAGGGGTGAAGTGGGCTGTTGAGAATGGTTATGGCTGGGAGCAGGACATCGGCCATGTAGAGGATAGCGGGGCCATGGAGGAAGCTGATCCCTCCAATGTCTCAGAACGTGCTTACAGGAGGGGATATGATCAACTGGGAACCCTTGGCTCAGGCAATCATTTTTTGGAACTTCAACGGGTTGAGGATGTCTATGACCGCGAAGCGGCAGCTATGTTCGGCTTAGAAGAGGGTCAGATAACTGTAATGATCCATTCAGGCTCAAGGGGGCTGGGCCACCAGATATGCAGCGATTATATAAAGGTTATGAATGGCGCCCTGCAAAAATACAACATCAGCCTCCCTGACAGGCAGCTTGCCTGTGCACCAATAA
>PWSB01000083.1 GCA_003563375.1 Actinomycetota bacterium
CAGGTATCCTATAAGGATGTGCAGAGGGTACTTATAGGGCAAGGGGCTTTTTTAGAGGTCAAGAACCCTTGAAAATTTTCTGCATCAAAAGCCTCTATTTGTGATGCTTGAATCTGTGGGTGTGGAGACGATACGATTAGCAGGCGTTTTAGAAGTTGGCCTATGAAAGGATACGTGATTTACCTCTCAGTCGGCAAACTTCTGCGTAAACATGATCCCATACCTGGTGTCGGAAGCAGCCCCTATGCCTATCCTCCTAAACTCAGGACGCAGTATATTTTCCCTATGCCCCGGACTGTCCATAAGCCCTTGATGGGCGATGGACACTGTAGGTGCCATAGCCAGATTTTCTCCCGCAATCGTAAAAGTAATACCTCCATCCACCATCCTGTCAAAAAATGTATTGCCCTGGGGATCTACATGGCTGAAATATCCTCTTTGGAACATATCCACAGAATGCATCCTTGAAACCTCACGGATGCTTTCATCCATCTCGAGTTCATGAAGCCCCCTCAATGCGCGCTCTTCATTGACAAGCCGGAGCATCTCTGTCTCAGCATCTTCTGAGATCAGGGGATCGACTACCGTGAACCTAAGGTCTACAGCTTCCGGCCCCTCGGTCTCGATGGTTATAAAACCTACTGCATGCTGGAAGGCTTCTCCAAAAATATTGGCAGTAGCAGAAGTAGCTGCAGCTGCTGTATCCAGAAGCCGGGGGCCTACATATGATTCTTCTATTCTCTCTGAGCTGATAAATGGTATAGGCAAAGCTGCCACAAATACAAGGATAAGGGTGACCACTATCAATCCCTTTGCCAGGCCGGTGAATAAGCCTAAAACCTTATTTCCTTTAGAAGCTCGGACCTGCCTGGGGACCATCCTGTAAAACCTGCCTGCAATAGCAAAGAATATGAATACAGTTACAAAAAAGATGATAATAAAGGCAAGAGCATTTGAATATACCTGGGACACACCAAGACCTTCTAATAAATTACTTGCCGGGATGTATAAAAGCAAGGGAACAGCTACAGATACTATTATGCCGATAAGCTCGACAAGCCCTATTAAAAACCCCCGCCGGACTCCTATAATAATAAATAACAATAAAACGACACCTATAAATACATCGACCCAATTCATGGTTTCCTACTTTTTTTTATAGATAAGGATAATTTATTTATATTTTCCAGTCAATAAAACTAAATACAGCTTATAATGGCACAACAGTTGGCTATGAGAATATTTGAAACTACAAAAATAATCCATTAAAATATAAAAATGAAAAAATTCGTTTCAATACTTATTTGCTTACTAGCCTTTGCCCTTGTACTTACTGGATGCCGCAAACCGGATCCCATGGAGAAAGCCCAAGAATATATGTCTCTATGGAGTGACCAAAATTATGAAGTGATGTATGATATGCTGTCCCCTGCTTCTAAGACAGATATCAGCAGGGAAACATTTGTAAATAGATATAAAAATATATTTGCCACCATCAGGTTAAACCGGTTAAAGATCTCTCACCAAGAAATATCTGTTGAAGAGGACCATGCCTATCTACCGCTGACCATATTTTTTGATACTGATACTGTAGGCTCATTTGAATATGATTACGTACTTCCTATGCTATATGAAGAAGGCAGCTGGTATATAGAATGGTCCACCTCTCTCATCTTTCCAATGCTTCAAAATGATGATCTGGTCTATCTGGACCGCCATCTATCCAAACGGGGCTCTATTGTTGACCGGTCCGGCAACCCCCTGGCCCATAACGGGCCCGGGTATGAGGTAGCAGGGGTTCCTGCAAGGATAGCTGACCAGGAGGAATTTGCAGAGGCGCTGTCCCCTTTACTTGAAGTAAGCCAAAAATACATCTTAAATGAGCTAAACCAGGACTGGGTGCAGCCTGAGCACAGGGTGCCGCTTCGCAATCTCCCTTTCAATATAGACCAAGAGTTAAAAGATGAACTACTTTCTATCCAGGGAGTCCTATTATCCACAATAGATATGCGCCAATACCCTTATGAGGATATTTTTGCCCATATCACCGGATACATAGGACCCATCACGGCAGAACAATTGGAAGCAAAAGCAGACAGAGGATACTCTGCAGGTGATCTAGTGGGCCATATGGGACTTGAATCATCACAGGAGGAAGAATTATCCGGGAACCCTGGTTATAGCTTGTATGTTATAGATTCCGGCGGAAACTATATGGAGACCCTTGCCCATTCTCCCCAGCAGGACGGAAGTGATATAGTCCTAACCGCGGACGCAAATCTTCAATCCCTCATCTACCAAGAGATGGGTGAAGAGAAAGGCACAGTGGTGGCTCTAAATCCTGAAACCGGCGAAGTATTGGCAATGGTCAGCCGGCCATCATATGATCCTAACGTGTTCCCTCCGGGAATATTGCCTTCTACTTGGAAGGATTATATCGAAGATGAGGATAACCCCTTCTTAAATAAAGCGTTGAGGGCACTATATCCCCCGGGTTCCACTATAAAACCGTTTACTGCAATTATGGGCCTTGAACAAGGGATCATAACGCCTGATACCCTAGTAGAAGAGGCAAAAAACCTTGAATGGAGGCCATCCCCGGAATGGGGGGATTACCATATCCGAAGGGTCAGCCATCCCCAGGGTGATATAGATCTGGACCGGGCATTGGTATGGTCCAATAATATTTACTTTGCATGGCTTGCCTTGGAATTAGGAGGCGAGACGTTTGAGCGGTTTGCTCAAAGCTATGGTTTTGGAGAAAACATGCCTTTTCCGCTAGAAGTTGCTTCTTCCCAGGTCAAAAATGCAGATTCTGATTGGTCATCTATTCTCTTAGCAGATACTGGATACGGCCAGGGCGAGATGCTTGTCACTGCATTAGAGCTTGGGACCATGTTTACTTCCTTTGCCAATGATGGAAATATGGTAGAAGCCGGACTTATTGCCGAAATCCGCGACCCAACTGGTCAGGCATTAAAGTCTTTTAATCCAAAAATTTGGAGGGAGACAGTGATCCCCGCAACGGTACTGGATGACATATTACCATCCCTGGTAAATATAATAGAAGATCCCACCGGTACCGGCCACCCTGCAAGGATACCGGGGCTTAGCCTTGCTGGAAAAACAGGGACATCACAGATAGGGGACCAGAAAGAGATAGGATGGTTTATAATATTTACCCTTGAGGAAAAAAATCCCCTGCTTCTGAGCATAGCTCTTGAAGTGGATGAGGGGCAAGGAGATACCAAATTTGGCTTGGCTTATAATATATTAACCCAATACTATG
>PWSB01000156.1 GCA_003563375.1 Actinomycetota bacterium
CCGAAGGAACCTTTGGCACCACGGAAGCTGTCATTGACAGCTTCCAGTCCGTCCAAACTCACTCCTGCATACGAAAGCCCGGCTTTTTTTAAATTTCTTGCCACTTCGACACTTATAAGCGTGCCGTTCGTAGAGACAGCGGTCCTTAGGCCAAGTTTTCCAGCATACCCGATAAGGTCTAAAATATCACCGCGCATCAGGGGCTCGCCCCCAGAAAATAGGATTACGGGCACCCCGAACCGGGCAAGATCATCGATAACCTTGTACCCCTCCAGGGTGCTAAGCTCATCAGGATACTCTTTATTTTTTGAAGAAGAATAACAATGTTTACAATTTAGATTACATCTCCTGGTTATATTCCAGACGATCACTGGTTTTATAAATGATGGGTTTTGTGATGGACAAGAATATAGGTTTTTCCGGCTTTGCCCATACCTGAGCTTATCTGAATGTCCGGATGCCCCGCAATAAAGCTTTGAAATACTAATCATGTTTTTTCCCTGATGTATAGTGTTCGCAAATACTTTGCACCAGGCCGGAAATAGTATATTTTTCTGGCTGGATATGGACCTTCAGCCCGTATGATTCTGCTGCTTTTTTAGTAACTGGGCCGATGCAGGCGACCCTGGCAGATGAGAACGCCTTTTTAAGGTTTTTGTGGCCGACAAGCGCTACAAAGTTTTTAACCGTCGAAGAACTGGTAAAAGTGGCCAAGTCAAATAGCCCTGACCTTATCCTTCCGATAGTTTCTTGTTCATTGGCACTGTCTATGCATATCCTGTAGGCCGTTACTTCATCAACACGGGCACCATATTTTTTAAGGCCCAAAGGAAGGCCGGGGGTGCCTATATCGGAACGGGGTAATAGTATCTTGCTGCCTAGGATATCAATATCCCCGAAAACAGATACTATTGCTTCAGTAGTAAATTCATCAGGCTGAATATCTGTTTTAAGCCCGAATAAACTCAGTTTCTTTGTCGTGGACGGGCCAATGGCACAGATCTTGGTATGCGATAAACTCCTGCTATCGCCCCCTGCCTGTAATAATGTTTCAAAAAATGATTCCACGCTGTTAACCGAAGTAAAGATAATCCAACTATAATCCCCGAGGTTTTTGACCGCATCGCCTAGCGGTGCCCTATTTATATCCTTTGAGAGCTTAATGGTGGGAAACATAACTATATTTGCACCAAGGCTCTCCAGCTTTTGGACCAGGTCATCTGCCTGGGCCCGTGCCCTTGTCACCAGGATATTTTTTCCGAACAATGGCTTGTCTTCAAACCATCTCAAACCGCTGGATAAAGAAACCACCTCGCCCACAACCAATAGTGCCGGAGGTTTGACTTCTTTATTTCTTGCTTTTTGGGCAATATCACCGAGCTTGCCCAAAATAGTATTTTGGGCGGGGGTACTCCCTTTTTGAATTACTGCCGCTGGTGTCATTGCCGGTTTTTCGTATTTTAATAATTGAGATACAATTTTTTCCAGGTTGCTTACACCCATATAAAAAACCAGGGTACCATGCATAGATGCTATTGCTTTCCAGTTAAGCTGAGAGTTTTCCTTCCCTGGATCTTCGTGGCCGGTTATAAGCGATAACGATGTTGCCATGTTACGGTGGGTAACTGGAATACCTGCATATGCTAATGCACCAATACCGGATGTCACACCAGGGACAATCTCGAATAAAATATTGCTTTTACTTAAGGCAAGCGCTTCTTCTCCTCCCCGGCCAAAGACAAAAGGATCACCTCCCTTGAGCCTCACAACCATTTTATATGCTTTAGCTTTTTGGACCAAAAGGTCATTTATCTGTTCCTGTTTTAAAACATGCCTGCCCGCTTTTTTACCTACATAAATTTTTTCTGCATCAGGACGTGCAGCCTCTAAAAGTACCCTGTTGGCAAGATTATCATAAATTATGACATCGGCATTTTCCAAGAGGCTTAATCCTTTGACAGTGATAAGACCCCTGTCACCGGGACCCGCTCCCACAAGATATACACATCCATATTGGCTATTGTTCTCCATAACGGATCTCCTCCAATACCTTGCTGGCGCCCATCTGGAGAAGTTCACCGGCCAGTGCATTGCCTGCACGCCCTTTACTTCCTGGCCTTACCTGCACCACAGCTGAAAAAACCTTGCTGCCGTCCAGGTTTGATACCTTCCCTTTCAGAAAAAGTTTACCAGCTATCTTTTCGCAAAAAGCCGATATGGGAGCCTGGCACCCGCCCTCTATGGTCTTTAGGAATGCCCGCTCCTCTGTAACCGCCTGAAGTGTATCAGCATGGTTTATTTTTTTAACCATTTTCTCAATATTGCTGTCTTTTCTTGTCTGTACCGCAATAGCTCCCTGGGCAGGCGCGGGGAGTATAATATTGTGGTCTATTATTTGCTGCATGTTTGTCTCTAATCCCAGCCGGAACAAACCTGCTGCAGCCAGTATTAACCCATGCAATTCGCCATCTAAAAATTTTTTTATCCGGGTTTCGATATTACCTCTAATATCGACAACGCTAAGATCGGGACGAAAGGAAAGAAGCTGGGCTTTTCTGCGAATGCTGCCGGTAGCAACAGAAGCACCCTCTGGTAAATTATCCAATTTTAGGCCATTTTTACTCAATAGAGCATCAAAAGGGTTTCCGCGCAAGGGAACAGCTGCTATCACCAAACCTTTAGGGCTTTCGGTAGGCAGATCTTTGAAGCTGTGAACTGCAATATCAATATCTTTTTTAAGAAGTGCGGTTTCAAGTTCTTTGACGAATAAACCCTTATCACCAATTTTAGCCAGCGCCACATCCAGTATTTTATCTCCTTTTGTTTTAATGATTTTCTTTTTAACTTCGAGTCTAGGGAATTTTTTTTGAAGCAGGCTTGCCACTATATCTGTCTGCTTTAAAGCCAGCCGGCTGCCTCTCGTGCCGATGAGGATCCTTCTACTCATGTTTGTCCAGTCCGAATACTTTGCGTATCATATAGTGGCCCAAAAGGTCCTGGTCGTTAGCGCATTCGTTGAGGCTAGCCATCGGGAGGTGTAATATTTTTTTTACCAGGCTCTTTGAAAATAGGTCCAGCTCTTTTAGGTCTTGTTCGGAAAAATTTTTACTGTGCCTCTCTACTTCCTGCCTCCTGATTTTTTCGAAGAAAATTTGTAATTCTTTTATAGTAGGCACAACGTGCCTTTTGGTGTACCATTTTTTATAGTCCTGCAGCTCCTGGTCAATAATTTCTTCAGCACAAGGGATATCTTTCTGCCGCACGCCAATATTCTCTTCGGTGATTTCTTTAAGATCATCTATATTGTATAAGAATACATTGCCAAGAGAGCTTACACGGTAATCTACATCATGGGGGACAGCAATATCGACAATCAGCATTGGACGCTTTTTTCGCCCAGACATTGCATTTTTGACCATATCAAATGATATTATCTCTTTTTTTGATGCGGTGGAGCTAATAATAATATCTGACCCTGCCATTGCCTGCGGCAGATCGGCTAACCGCAGCAATCTGGCATCAAAATCCTGGGCAAGACTATGTGCCTTGCTGAAAGTCCTGTTCATAATAGTAATATTGGACGGGTCAATATTTTTTAAATTTGTCAATACAGCCTGGGAAAGTTCCCCCGCGCCGATAAGCAATATTTTTCTATCGCCCATGTTGGAAAAAATATTTTTTATCAGTTCTATAGCAACGGATCCTATTGATGCCGCCCCATCATTGATCCTAGTTTCATGCCTGCAGCGTTTGCCTACACGAAAGGCCTGATGAAATAATTTATGGAAAAGACAGCCCACTGACTTTGCTTCCACAGCATAAGAGTAGGCTTTTTTCATTTGCATCAAGATCTGGTCCTCTCCCAGCACCATACTGTCCAACCCGGCCGCAACCCGAAACAAGTGGGAGACAGCCTCTAAATCTGATAAGTGGTAAAAATAATTTTTTAGAGGTGTTGAAGAAAGCCCCAGAAAATCAGTTAACATACCCGGCAAGTTTCCTTTAAGGTCTCCATTTTCAATAGTACAATAAACTTCTGTCCGGTTGCAGGTGGATAAGACAACAGCCTCCTTAAGCAAGTTTGTTGATTTTGCCTGAAACAGGAACTCAAAACATTCTTTTTCGTCTAAGGAAAATTTTTCAAGAACGTTCGATGGAGCTTTTTTATAGTTTATTCCAGTAAGATGTATCATGGCTTAAAATAAGAGTTTAAGATTTGCTTTGCCTCTTGATGTGCTGTTTCTTTTCTTTCCCTTGGGTTTTTGTCTTTTTGCCCTTCTCGCAGCTCCCCTAATCTTCTTACCTCCTTCGATAATTCTTTAGGCAAGTATTCTTCCAGTTTTTTCCTAAGCAGCTTGGCAAACGCTGGGGATTTCCCATGTGTTGATATCGAGACTAGTAGATCTCCGCGGTCAACGATGCTTGGTACGAAAAAATTGCAGTAATCCGGCATGTCTACGGCATTGACCAGGATTTTTTTCCTCTCTGCTTCAAGATAAATTTGACGGTTTACTCCTTTGTCATTTGTAGCTGCAATCAATAAAAAAGTATTTTCTAAATCACCTTTTTTAAATTTTCTTTTTTGATGGACTATTTTTTTTTCTTCTACCAGCTTCTGTAAGAACTCGGTTATAGTCGGACTTATGAGGGATATATCTGCTTCAGCCAGCAATAGACGGGAGACTTTGCGTTCTGCAATTTTTCCTCCCCCGATAACAAGAACTTTTTTATTTTTTAAATTTAGCAAAATAGGATACATCAAAGCCCTTAAGGTAATATTATCTTTGAGTCTCTATCTAACCGGTATTTTCTTATCTAGATTCTATATAATAATAATTTGCATAGCAATAAGCTAAATTTTTTCAAAAATCCCGCATATGTGATACCTCTATTAGGACAACAGGAGACAGGATCTCATTAATCGATGTTAGATAAGATTTTTATATACATCCCATATAAGGCCCCAAGCCATGATGCTGCCTAACGCTAGAGCTGGTCCTTCATTTTTCCTTATCCAGCCCGCATCTTATTTCAAGATCTATCTCTTCTTTTTCATAACCCACTATTATTTTGTTTCCTAAATCAATAACAGGTATTCCCCTCTGCCCTGATTTTCTGACCATTTCTTTAAATCCCTGTTCATCAGAGCTTATATCTATTACTTTTACCTCTATATTCTTGCTTTTAAGATAATCTATCACCATTGTGCAATAAGGGCATTCTGAAGTAGAATAAACCAATATCTTTTTCAATACATTTCCTCCTTCCCTTGGAATTCAAGACTGCGAGGAGGTTCGACCTTCATTCTATGGTGAAAATCTGTGATTAATTTATCTAAAAAAACCAAAATTTCTTCAAGGCAACCGCTTATCTTCAATAAATGAGCTGCTGCCTCTTCTGAATTTATTTTTTCTGCTATCTCTTTATAACTCCCACCAACATAAAATGGATTTTTTTTCATCTTTATTCATTTAACCCCCTTTATTTTTTAGATTAAAACAGAAATTTACTTTATAAATGGTTTAAAAGCAAATCTGTTTTTTTTATACCAGTAAAACCTAAATAAGATTCGTGTTTGACCGTAATATTTTTAAAAATTTTTAGTTTTTACATGATTGAAGTCATTGGCCTATAATAATATTAAGTTATTTTGGAAATAAGAAAGGAATTGAGATTGAAGAAGATTTTAAAATGGCAATATGACCAACTGATAAAAGAATTATTACTTCTACAGGAACATCAAGCAGATCCTTCATGCCCCTGTGAAACTGATAGAGAAACATGTGTCAGAAAGCATCTTATGGAAATAGAAGCATACGCGCAGGAAACAATACCCATGGAAGAAAATGAAGAATTCAAAAAAAAGCTTGAAAAGCTCCAGTTGGAAGCTAAACAAATACGGGAAGCTGAAGAGGCTTCTCTAAGAGATGAAAAGGTCGAATACCCTTTTGATGAAAAGGAATGGCCAAGAAATTGGAGGAAAGAGTTTGAGGCATATACCCTGCACAACGCGCCTCAAAATGAATAACGCCCTTACTTAAGGGGCGGCAAAATATATTATGCCATAAAAGGGTACCACGATTTCAAAAAAAGTTGATGGATATTCATTGACAATATTTTATTTTTTGTTATTATCGTATTTCGATAACGTTATCCATTATTATGTCATGGATTTTATAAAAAAAAGGCTTTTTCTTGGATTTATATGCTTGCATATCCTTTACCATGCCAGTAAAGATCCGGTGTATGGGGTATGGATGCTAAAAGAGTTATCCAGGCATGGTTATCATATCAGTCCGGGAACACTTTATCCCATCTTACACAGCCTGGAAAAAGAAGGTTTATTATCGCATTACCAGAAAAACGTCAATGGAAAAATACGCAAATATTATTCGATTACAGAATCTGGAAAAAGTGAACTTTTAAGATCCCGTAAGTATTTAAAGGAACTTGTCGATGAGGTCGGGCTTAGAAATGGAGGTAATAAATAATGCTGGAATTTGTCAGTGTCAAATACAAAAATGTAATTGAGGTTGACTATTTATACATTCCCAAACAAAGGGTAACCGCTCTTACCGGCAATAGCGGAAGTGGGAAAACAACGTTACTTAAAATGATGAATAAAATGATTTCACCCTGCCGGGGCAGGATATTGTTTGAAAAAACAGATTTAAACGAAATAGACAGTGTTGTTCATCGAAGGAATGTAATAATGCTTTCTCAATCCCCTATAATTTTTGAAGGAAGCATCAGGGATAACCTCACTATCGGCTTGGATTTTCAAAAAATAGGCGTACCTCCCGATGATTACCTTTATTCGGTAATGAAGAAAGTTAAATTAGAAAAAGAATTGGATCTATCTTCTTCAATTTTGTCAGGAGGGGAAAGGCAAAGGCTTGCACTGGCAAGGATCATGCTTCTAGACCCCCAGGTCTATCTTTTAGATGAGCCTTCATCTGCGCTAGATGATGATACAGGCCAGATAATCTTGGGGATGTTCATAAACCATATAAGAGACAATGATAAGACTATGATCATGGTTACCCATTCTAAAGAAATAGCAAAAAACTATTCTGACTATATTTTGGAGGTAGACCAGGGCAAGATAGGAAATGGAAGCAATAATGGATGATACTGTGATCAGTTTAGGGATACTTCAGGTAGCCCTGGCATATGTCTTTGTGGTAATCCTGCTTATTATAATCAGGGCCAGGGGCATAAAACGGGAAAAAGAAATATTAGTTTCTTCAGTAAGGATGACCCTTCAACTTATTTTGGTAGGTTTTTTGCTGGTATATATATTTGATAATCCAAACCCTTTGATAACTATAGGCATAATAGCCTTAATGATAACCTTCTCTTTGTTTACCGTCATAAAAAAGTTTAAGGGCCAAATTTCTAAACCCTTGAAGCTAGTGATTGTTTTTGCCATGAGCACAGGATCGGTTTTGTGTCTTTTTTATTTTTTATTGATAGTCATCCAGGTATCACCCTGGTATGACCCAAGATATTTTATCCCCATAGCCGGGATGATCATCGGAAATTCTATGACCGGGCTTACTCTGGGTGCGAAATCCCTTATCGAAGGTATGACTGAACAAAGGGCGTTTGTGGAAGAAGCGCTGATACTGGGGGCTACGCCAAAAGCGGCTTCAAAAAAAATAATAAACAATTCTTTTGATTCTGCTATACTTCCAACTATAAATTCTATGTTAGGGATGGGCATAGTATTCCTTCCAGGGATGATGACCGGGCAGATCTTATCAGGGACCTCTCCCCTCACTGCAATTGCCTATCAGATAGCTATTATGCTGGGTATCCTAGGGTCAGTATCGCTTACCGTGATTTTAATGCTGCAGCTGGGTTATAAGACATTCTTTAACCGTCAAGGACAATTGATCCAAAATTAAAGATTTTTAGTGCCTGACAGACCCTTCTGTTTTATCTTTTTTCTGCCATTATCAAATGACCTCCATCAACTTCTTTAAAGGTGGAGACTTCGAAACCTGCAGATTGGAGCCACCCTTTATATTGTTCGTAGGTCCAGGTTCCACCTTCTTTAGTGTTTAGGAGCATATTTACTGCAAATAAGGCTGCTTCCTGGCCGGTACCGCGGACTATATCTTTAATAACTAAACGGCCTCCATTTTTTATCACTCTTGATGCACGGACAAAGAGGGTTCTATTTATCTTTTCTCCATATAAGTGACATACATTACCAAGATAGATAAGGTCATAGGGTCCTTTGGGCAGGCCTTTCCTGAAATCACCTTTTACCATTTCTATGGGCAATTCAGTTTCAAGGCGGCCTACCATCATGTCAACGACTTCAGGCAGGTCCAGCACAGTGACTGTTCCCCCTTTTTGTGCAAAAGCAACAGCATTGGTCAATGGGCCCCCGCCGACATCAAGGACCCTCGGTTTATTTTGAAATCCTTTCAGGCCGAGCTGGGCTATTTCTTCTGCAGAACTTTTGGCATAATTTCTCATAGCTGAGATATAATCCTTTAGTTCATCCGGTTTTTTTAATTTAGAGACGGGTCTTCCTGATTTTAATACCCTAGGTAGTTTCAGCCAAGTAGAGACCAGATTATACCTGTGCATGAAAGAAAAATCCGTATAGCTTCTGCTTTCCGGATCATAAAACATGGAATAAGCTTCCTTGGTCAATTTTATCCTATTGTTTTCATAATAAAGATATTCCAACGCTACCAATGCCTCTGTCACAACCCATAAAGCCCTGGCATCACTTTTTGTTAGCCTGGATAGTTCCTTGATGGTCAACGGATTATTCTTAATTATATCAAACAGGCCTATCTTGGCCGCCGCGCCTACGATCAAAAGCTCTTTTTGCAATGCAAAGGTGTCAATTTTAGGCATCTTATTCTCCATCTACTAAATTATAAAGCTCCTTTAAAATAAAAATCATTCCCTCCGTATCCAAACCACAATAATCAACAAGATCCTTTTTGATTTTTTCGGCTTCCGCGCAGTCTTGGGTGCTGCCCTCTTTTAAGAAAGCCATTTTCAGGTACATTAAGCTTGCTTGAGAACCATTTTTTATTTCCATATCATCATAGCTTATACCCGTAAGAGCCGGGAGGACGGTTTTCAATGAAGCGCTTCCTTTTTGTTCAGAATTATAATAATAGAACTTACCGAAAGGCTCATAAAGATCAATAATCCTTCCCACTGCCTGTCCGATCCAATACCTATGTTCGGGAAATGCCCTTGAAAGCTCCTTCAGTATAGTTTTTTCAAAAGATTCATAATATACCAGGATGGAACCTGAAGGATCAGGGGTACTATTTGTTTTATTGTATCCAAGAGCCTCTTTTAAATTACTAAGAAAAACCGGCCTTGGGTCTTTTCCATCATTATCAGCAAGAAAATACAGGTTTTTAGTTTTAGACCCAGGCGACTCTATAATATGGCAGGAAAATTGGAAAGGGATATTCTGATAGGGCCTTACCCCATCAAATAGAGGGATTGCCATTGAGAAAGTCTCAAAATCCAAAAAATACAAGGGATATCTGAGTTTTCTTAAAAAAGCATCTAAGGATTTGGAATCAACAAATAAATTATTTTCTTTAATTGTTTTATGCTGTATTGATTGTATAGGGTTCAGAACAGCGGTGTCATGGATATCTGAGATCCTGGTTATCCCTTTCTTGTAAAAAGAGAAAGCCAGTCTCTTTCCCCTGTAAAGCTCAAAAACACTGTTATCCGGCAGGTTTCTCCAGCATGAGTCTTTTAATGGACAGGTATAGGGCTTATAGCAATTTTCACTGATTTCTATCTCTGGGCAATTCTTGGCCCTTATGGCATCAAGCATTGTTTCAATTTTTTCTTCGATGGCACCCATAAGTTTTTCTGTCTGCTTGGTTACATCTTCCTTTATAAAAAAATTGGATGGATCTATGGTTCCGTCTTTTTCAAAATCCCTATTTAGATACATGAGGAAAAATTTATCTATCTCAAGGCCTGCGCCATCGTAGCAGTATCTCTGGAAAGCGGCATCATGCATATTTATATCCTTTATAGATGAGGCTGCCTTGACTTCGATTATATTCCACCAATCTTTGCCCCCAGGTTCAAGAATATCTGCTATTGCAAATGAATTCTTGTACGTAAAAGGAACCTCAAAAAGAGGTTTCCTGCCAAAATGGTTTTCGCGCGGGTATGTAAGCCTTCTTGCTTTTTCAAGCTCTGTCTTTATATCCTTACAATAACCTATCTCTATTCCATCGGGAAATAAAGATTTAGCTAGTTTTCCCACTTCATGGCCCTGTTTAAAACGAAATTGTGTAGCATCATCAAAAGGTGGTATGCTGTCAGGCTCATTTACAAGTTGCCACAGGTATTTGAGGCACTGCAGCCCGGCCAAATATTTTGATTTAGACAGTATTTTATCCATCTATGCTTTGACAGCTAATTGTCAGTTTATGTTAAGAGAACCTTTTAGGGCATCGTTTAGTATCATTATAAGGCCTGCCTTTGCCCTTGACATCCCTATATAGAGAAGACCCTTGTAATAATCATCTTTTTTATGTATATCATCAAAGTCTACAATGATGATGAAAGAGTTCTCCATTCCTTTAAACTTATGAATAGTGCTGTAGGTATAAGTATCCCTGTCAAAGAATTTATCAAAATCTTTAGACAGGTTTATAATCTCATATTTTTTACCTATCTCTCTGACCGAAGACTTATCAAATACACGGGGGGATAATATGGTAATATCCCTGGGCAGTACCTTATTATGGTTTAAACCCTCGATCTCGCTTACAAGTAATCCTAGCGCATCCCCCCCGGCTTCATAATACCTGTATCTTACAGGCAGGCCAGCTATTTCATCCTTTAAAACAGGGCTTCTGTATCCCACTACCCTGCTTATCTCCTGGGATACCTCCCTGGTGTTTCGGCAATTTGTGGTCAGGCTGTATGTGGCAAAAGAAGACCTGGCCTTTAGATAATCCATTATTTGAAGGCAGTCCGTATTCTCATTAAATATATTCTGCCTTTCAAAATCGCAGAATATGTTCCACCTGCCCTCTTTTAAGCCCCCCTGGACCAAGCAATCTAATAAATCCATATGCTCCTGGCATAATATATCCTGGCCTTCATCTATTATCAGCTTATCAAATTTTCCAAATAAGGAACCATCCAAAGCTTCTAGAGCATAGAATGGAAGATCCTTATAATAGCTGCTATCCTTTTCCGCGTTTTTTGGTATATTGTCTTTTGCTATTTCCTCAAGGTAGTCAAGGAATGCAATTGCTTTTAATCCATTATCAAAACCCTGCAGCCTTAACTGCCTCTCAAGCCATCCTGCCAGAAGCCTGTTATAGCAGGTCAAAAGGGTTTTATTGCCAAAAGACTGGCTCCTTTTTGCAGATTCAAGAGCAAGCATAGTCTTTCCCGTGCCCGCAGCGCCCTTGAAGAAACAGCGTTCATTATCCTCCAACCCGTCTAGGCAGCTGTATTGTTCATCAGTGTATCTGGATATGGTATCTTCTATTTCTTCTACTTCTGAGCTGATTACCTTAATCCTTTCAAAATCACCTTTTATAATATTTTTCAAAGCATTTATATCATTTTGTGAAGGATATGAATGGACGGGGTCAAACCAGCTATGGCCCCTGTAAATGGAAGCGCTTTGTTTTGAAAGCCTGCTTATATATCCCTTAAGGGTCAGGTCTTTATCCCCTCTGTCGTATATCCTCCAACTGTCTGTCTCCGTGTCTTTAATATCGAATACGGTATCTGTAAAGATTGCCCCAAAGGTCATAAGGAGTTTGCTGAATTTTTTCTTAGAGCTGTTTTTTATGATTTGGCGCAGATTGTGCATGCCGTTTTCAGCCTGTCTCAATGGGCTTCTGGTGCTTTCATATTGCCTTCCTTGCCTGTCGGATATGATCCATAGGCCATCTTTTCTTGCAATGCTGCCGCCTTTTACCTCAAGGCAGAATAATCCGAGACCCGGGGCCATCACCACAAAATCAATTTCTGAACCACTTCTTCCTTCAGATTCCGGAATGTTCAATGAATGCAATACCGTCCAATCAGAAGGAGTTTCTCTTCTAAAGAGATCAAAGATGTAATTTTCACCCCTGTTTGGATTAGAAGGATCTACATAGGGCGGGATCATTTTTGCCATCATAACCCCGTAGCTTGTGCTTATGTTTACTTACTTTAAGTATACAATAACAATTAATCCTAAGGAAACTTTTTTCAAAAAGATCTTACCTTGAAGTAAAACCTCCATCTATAGGAAAAGCTGCTCCGGTTATAAAGGATGCTTTATCTGAGCACAGCCAGTAGATGGCCTCTGCCACCTCTATGGGTTCCCCCAACCTGCCAACAGGGTGCATGGACTCAAAAGATTTTAGC
>PWSB01000034.1 GCA_003563375.1 Actinomycetota bacterium
CTGGTTATATCACCTATAACAAGTTCCAGGTTTGAGTCTCCTGCCCGGTAAGTTATTTTTTCCATGTTCCAAACTCTTAAAACATATTTTATTTCTTATTATCCCAGACATGATAAAGTTATCAAGTATAAGTAAAAGAGGTATGTAGTTAATAAATTTTTTTGTTTAGATTATAATATGTAATGTGTATTAACAAGATAGGTTAGGAGGCAGGCCATCGTCCTTTTGTCAAATAGCAGGCTACTGGCCCAGACAAGCATGCAGGGCTCCAAAAGCGGGTACAAAAAGGGTTTTATAGGGGTCCTTGACCTTGGGACCACATCTATCAGGTTTATACTTTTTAACCTTGATGGGAGCATCCACGCTCAGGCTTTTCAAACCATAAAACAATCTTATCCCCGCTCCGGCTGGGTAGAGGAGGATCTTGATGAGATCTGGCACTCGGCAAGGCTGGTCATAGACGGAGCCATAGACAAGGGTAATATAGAGGCCAGGCAGATCTTGGCTTTGGGCATTACCAACCAGAGGGAATCTGTGGCTATGTGGGATTCAGAGACAGGAAAACCTTTGGGAAAACTCATTGTCTGGCAGGACAGGAGGACGTCGGGCAAATGCCGTGAACTTCATATCAAGGGACTTGAAAAAGCCATACACCAAAAAACAGGCCTTACTATAGACCCTTATTTCTCTGCTACAAAAATAGGATGGATGCTGGAAAACAATAAAAATATCAGAAAACTTGCAGAACAGGGAAAAGCTTCTTTCGGTACAGTGGACAGCTTTATAATCTATAAGTTAAACGGCAAGCACATAACCGATTATTCAAATGCCTCCAGGACCCTCCTGTTTAATATAAAAGACCTTCAATGGGACAAACAGCTACTTGAGATCTTCGGGGTCCCCCCTAAGATATTACCCAGGGCCGCCCCAAGCTATGGGCCGGATATATATGGAAATACAGACAAGCACTCACCATTTGGCACAGAGATCCCCATCGCGGCTGTTTTTGGTGACCAGCAGGCTGCCCTTTTCGGCCACCACTGCTTTAAAAAGGGAGATGTAAAATCTACTTTCGGTACAGGCTCCTTTATCATGATGAATAGCGGAAAGGACAGGATATTCAGCAAAAATGGGCTTCTGTCTACTATCTTTTATGGCAATGGCAGGGATGTCTATTATGCACTGGAAGGCTCTGTATATAATACTGGAAGCATACTCCAATGGTTAAAAGAAGGACTGGGAATAATCAGTGATTATAAGGATGTAGAATTTTTGGCCAAAGGTCAGGATTACCAGAAAGACCTTTTCCTGGTGCCAGCCCTAACCGGCCTCGGGGCTCCTTATTGGGATCCTTATGCCAGGGGGATGCTTATTGGACTAACCAGGGCCACCAATAAAGGTCAGATAGCCAGGGCAGCCTTAGAAGCTATTGCATACCGCACCCTGGATGTCTTAAATGTGATGGAAAAAGAGACTGACCTGTACATAGACGCTATCAAGGTCGATGGAGGAGTCACCCAGAACAAGCTTTTCTGCCAGATACTTGCTGATATCACAGGGAAAAAAATAAAAAAACTTGATATACAGGAGATCACCGCATTAGGTGCCATGTTTGGTGCGGGACTCTCTATAGGCCTTTGGGATTCAAGACATCTTATAAAGGAAAATGCCAGTTATGAAGAATACCTTCCTGACATGAATGCCTCTTTTAGGAACCTCCTCTACAGCAGATGGCAGAAAGCGGTTGCCAAAGCAAGAAACTGGGCAGAAGAGTGATGTGAGAACAAAGCCGCTGCTTTTTAAAAGCCAATACACCTTGACCTTAGAATGCCTTGCCGCCCTTGAAGTAAGATTTAAAAAGTAGTAATCTATTTAAAAAATTTTAGCTTATGTCAATAAAAATAAAGAAGACAGACACAGATATTGCCATAATAGGTGCAGGAATAACAGGCTGTGCAATAGCCAGGGACCTTTCCCGTTATGACTGCAAGGTATTAGTTTTGGAAAAGGAAGCAGATTCAGGATAGGGTACCACAAAGGCAAATAGCGGAATCCTGCATGCAGGGTATGCAGGCCAGCCGCTAAGCCTTAAATTCAAGATGTCTTCCAGGGGGAATACGCTTTTTAGGGAGAATGCATCTTTGAGCTTGGCATTAAAGTAAAAAATCGCTCGACTATTGTACAAGGAAGGGTTAAATGAACATGATGCACTATGATGTGATTGTGATAGGTGGAGGACCTGGAGGCCTGGCTGCTGCATACAAGGTCTCGTTACTGGGGGCGGAGAAAGTACTTTTATTGGAAAGGGAGCAGTTTCTGGGAGGCATTCTTCCCCAGTGCATACATACGGGTTTTGGCCTTATGGAATTTAAACAGGAACTCTCAGGGCCGGAATATGCCCAGATCTTTATAGACCTTGTAAAAGAAAGGCACATAGACATAAAACTTGATACCATGGCCCTTTATATCAATGGGAAAAAAGAAGTCATCTGTTCAAATAAAAAAGAGGGCATCCAGAAGATAGAAGGAAAGAGCATAATCCTGGCTCTTGGCTGCAGGGAAAGGACAAGGGGGGCCATAGGTATCCCGGGGACAAGGCCTGCAGGTGTATATACCGCAGGTATGGTCCAGGGGATGATAAATATAGAGGGTTATCTCCCTGGGAAAAAAGCTGTTATATTAGGTTCCGGAGACATCGGGCTAATAATGGCCAGGAGGCTTGTGCTGGAAGGATGTAAGGTTGAAGGAGTCTTTGAGATAATGCCTTTTTCCACCGGGTTAAAAAGAAATATAGCCCAATGCCTCGAGGATTTTGATATTCCGCTGTATTTCAACTCAACGGTTACCCGTATTTTTGGGTACAAAAGAGTAGAATCAGTGGAGGTTAGGACTAAAGATGGAGAACCCAGGCTTATAGATTGTGACACCCTCCTTCTTTCAGTAGGGCTTATCCCGGAAAATGAACTTTCTATGTCATGCGGGATAAAAATAGATGAGTCAACGGGAGGGCCGGAAGTAGACCAGGATTTTTCTACTTCAGTCGATGGCATATTTTCCTGCGGAAACTCTTTGTTTGTCAATGATTTGGCAGATGATGTCACCCAGGACGCATATGCAGCTGCCAGAGGCAGTATAGATTATTTAGGCGGGAAAAAAATAAAAGCCGATATAAGCATAGAAAAAGGCAGGGGCATAAACCAGATCCTTCCCCAAAAGATAAGTGCCGGCAAAGAGGTAAAGCTTAAGATGAGGGTAGACAAGCCCTACCATA
>PWSB01000069.1 GCA_003563375.1 Actinomycetota bacterium
ATTATTTCCATGTTTTTTCAATTTAGATTACAAATAAAAAATGCATATGTTTATTCTAAGCTAGACCATCACCCTTGTCCAAGCAATATTTCATATCTACAGGCCGATCATAGATTAATAGAGTAACTCCTAAATTCTCTTAATGTGTCAAGCATTGTCCGGAACTATTTATTGTATTGGAAGATGAAAGTATGTACCAAAACCCCAGGCCTCGGTCCTTCTTTCAGGTAAGACCTATTATAATAAAACTTTAAAGTCAACTACTCCTAAAATTAAAACTGGATTTTAAAAAGTTCAGTTCTCAATAATTTTGTTTATGGGTTTTATGTCATTTGCATGGCCGCTTATATTATCAATGCTTATAACCACTCCATTGAAGCAAACATCCCCATCAGCTACTAAAAACCTCTGGGGCATGATTTTTAGAAACCTTTCAATTATTATTTCTTTCTTTACCCCTATAACAGAGTCCCTTGGGCCCACCATACCTGCATCTGTTATATAGGCAGTTCCCTGTGGAAGTATCCTGTGGTCCGCGGTCTGGACATGGGTATGGGTTCCTATGACAGCACTTACCCTGCCATCCAAAAACCAGCCCATAGCAACCTTCTCGGAAGTGACCTCTGCATGAAAATCAACGATGATTATATTTGTCTCCTTTCTGATATCCGCCAGGAGCTTTTCAGCTGACCTGAAAGGGCAGTCCAGGTTTTCTACAAATACCCTGCCGCACAGGTTAATGACAGCTACCTTCCTGCCCTTGGTGTTGACCCCAGAAAAAATATAATATCCTGCACCGGGTGTGGAGGGAGGATAATTAGCAGGCTTTATGAGCCTGGGCTGTTTATCAAGATAAGAGTATATCTCCCTCTTTTTATAAATATGGTTTCCGCTGGTAATAACCTCTATGCCGGATTCTAAAAGTGTTTCGCACACAGGGGGGGTTATGCCCAGGCCCCCTGCAGCATTTTCTCCATTGGCTATTACTACATTTATTTCCTCTTCTTTGACTATGGAGGCCAGGTTCTTTTTTACGGCATTTCTGCCGGGTTTTCCAAATATGTCACCTAAAAATAGTACTTTCAAAATATCCCTTTCAAATCATGGCCAGAAATTTATTTTCCAGCTGCCGTTTTCTTCTTTTACCAGGGACACTTCCAGGTCCCTGTAGGTCTTTTGTGTCCCATCATAGGAATCAACAAAATCGATATTCACAACAGCCACATTATTTTTTACCTCCACCCAGTTCATCTTAATGGACACAATACTGGTAACATCCCTAAATTCATCTAAAAAATCTTCATAGCTGTTCTCTTGCTGGTCTTTATGGCTAATAAGGGCGTATGCAGCTGGGTAGTCCTCATCCATTATTGCCTCAAAAAAATCTTCTACCACTTCTAATGCATCATCCAGCTGCTGCTCATTAAAAAACCTGTCAGTTACAACTGACCTTGCCATTTCTACAGGGGCGCATGAAAAAAGGCCAGTGCTCAGGAACAGAGATAATATGATAATCGGCCAGCCAATCTTCTTTCTCCATAGAAACATAGTTAAACCATTATAATAGAAAAGCAAAAAAATTTTTAGGCTGGGTTTTTAACGAAAATAAAAATAAGCCCATTTTTTCCGAAATCCCGCTATACCTCCTGTAGAGCCTTTCCATATCTCTTTAAACCTTTTGAAATCCATCCTTGTATTTATATTGAAAAAATTCATATTATCTATTGAATGAGACCTTAAGGATTTTTCATCGACCAGCCCGACATCCAATTCTCTTAAGCTGTCGGATATTTTATATATCCCTGTATTTATATTTTTTTCTATAACAGGGAGGCAGCTTTTTGAATACAAGCCACATAGGACCTCAAACCCTTTTTCTGTATCTATGATGTATGCGTCCTTTAAATTATTCCCGGCTTCTTTTGCCAGCATATCGAAAAGCCGGTAAGATACCAGAGGCATATCTGCAGCAAGCACCAGAGCATGATATCTCTTTATATGTTTTAACCCGGAATAAATCCCGGTTATGGGGCCCGTGCCTTGAAGGAGTTTTTCATCTTTCACTATTTTTATTTTCGGAAGAGAAGGATTCGGATGCTTTTCTGAAAGCCTTCCTTTTGCCATCCAACAAAAATACTGGACGATTTTTTTCAAATACCCTGACACCTGCAGGTAATTTTCTCCAGAGGTGCTGATAACCAGGTCTGAACAAAAAAAGCTTAATTTTAGGACCTGGTCTGCCAGTAAAGGCAAAGGGCCAACATTTATCTTTAATTTGCTTATACCGAACCTTGTGCTTTTGCCGCCGGCAAGCAGCAGCCCTGAAAAATTCATCCTATTCTTTCTAGCCCGGTATATAAATTGATCCTTCCTCCCCTGGCATATCCTATCACAGTCATGTTTAGCTTTTCAGCCAGGTCAGCTGCAGTATAGGTCACTGAAGAATTGGTCACTGCAACCGGAATGCCCATCTTGTTCAGGTTATAGATGGCGTCCAGGCTGAGCCTGCCGGTAGTATAGATGATTTTATCATCGGTTTTTAAATTGTTAATATGAATATGGCCAGCAATCTTGTCTATACAGTTGTGCCTGCCGATGTCCTCGCTGATAAACACATGCCTGCCAGAAAATTCAAATAAGGAAGCACTGTGGAGCCCCCCAAACTTTTTTTTAAGTTCCTGGCTTTTTAGTGCCTTTGAATTCAACCCTAAGAGGGTCTGCGTGGAGACCTTTGAGGCCAAGGGGATTTTTTGCAATTTTTTCTTCAATATAAAATCATCAATATTGCCGCATCCTGAAGGAAGAAAGCCGGGCTGGGTCAAGTCGCCGGCTACGTGCCCGCTTCTGACCTCGACCTTTGACCACAAAAGGCCTTTTTCTATTATTTCATCGCATTCCCTCACATACTCTATACTGCCAAAATCTTTCACATAGCCTTGGTTTATCACATGGCCCACTGCCAAAAGGCTAAGATCCAATGGAAGGCAGGAAATGGTACATACCTTTTTTTCATTCAAATATACCTGCAGGAGCAGCTCGGAAGGTATGGTATCAGACATCTTCTTTTTTACCCCGGACCTGAAAACCTTGGTCATCCCAATATCTATTCCAGGTTTTGGGCTTATTTTTTTCATTTTATTTTTTGGATATTGACTGCGCAGGCTTTATACTCAGGTATCTTTGCCTTAGGGTCAAGCGCATTATTGGTCAGTTTGTTTGCCGGAGACTTTGCATAATGAAATGGCGAAAAAGC
>PWSB01000219.1 GCA_003563375.1 Actinomycetota bacterium
ACTCAGCAGCAAAAGGCCTCAAGGGCACACGGTCAGGTTTTTCATTCCTGTTGGCGGTTTTAAACCGTTCAAGCCTTTCCTGGTACAGTTTTTCCATATTATCTGGCATTTTTCCTCCTTTATATTTTTTATAGTTTCTTGGGCTGCCGCGCATACAGGACCAAAAGGATCAGAAGCACTGTTCCAAAAAAGATCTGCCTCCCTGATTCGGCGAACCTGAATGTCACCAGCAGGCTTACCAGGGTAGTCAATATGATAGAACCTGCTACAGCACCGGTGTAACTTCCTGCTCCTCCAGCCAAAGATATACCTCCTATAACTATAGCAGCCTCTTTAAGAAATATCTCATAGAATTAGCTATAATATTATCACGTTAGGCTATATTCTCTACCTTCTTCTAACATCACATATATAATCTCAAGCATTCTCCTGGCTACTGCAACTGTGGCTGAGTTTGGGTTTCTCCTGGCTCTGATCCTGTTGTAGCAATACCTAAAATACTCCGAGTATCTTATGGAAACCTTAACAGCTTCAGTTAAGTGCCCATCTTTAGATATTTATTGCCTTGCTTTGTGATCCTGCCTGTATCACCAGAAGCCCTGGCAGAAGGAACCAGGCCTGCATAGGTGGCTAGTTTTTCTTTTGAAGGGAACCTGGATATATCATCTATTTCTGATTGTATAAGAAAAGCTGTAAACTCCCCTATACCAGGTATTGTTTTGTACTATTCCCTCTATTGTAGATATATTACTTTACAAACCCATTTTATCTAGATAAAATTACCTCATGGGAAAATATATCAACAGACTTTTAAAAATAGACCGTAATCATTCATCCTTCTTATGGGGTGCAAGACAAACAGGAAAGAGCTCATGGATCAAACACAATTTTAATCCTGATGAGATAGTTCTTATAGACCTCCTTAAAACAGATCTTTTTGCTGAATATGCTTCACGACCCTCCCTGCTAAGGGAAAGATTTCAGGATACTAAAAAAATGATTGTTATCGATGAAATCCAGAAAGTGCCAATGCTTCTGGATGAAGTCCACTGGATGATTGAAAATCAGAATATTACTTTTCTGCTAACCGGATCCAGTGCAAGGAAACTTCGAAGAGGTCATGCAAACCTGTTGGCTGGAAGGGCTCTTAGATATCATCTTTTACCCTTTTCCTTTATGGAGGTGGGGTTTGCTGGTCTGGAAAAAGTAATGGCATCGGGGATGTTACCTCCCCATTTCCTATCAAAAAAACCAACTGAACTTTTAAGGTCTTATGTTGCAGATTACCTTAAAGAAGAAATCTTACAGGAGGCCCAAATACAAAAGATACCTCAGTTCAGCGAATTTCTAAGGGTAGCTGCACTGACCTCCGGTGAACTTATAAACTATAACAACGTGGCAAGGGAATCCGGCGTAAGCAGCAAGGTAGTGAGATCATATTTTGATATTCTTGAAACCACAATGCTTGGTTTCAGAATACCTTCCTGGAAAAGTTCAAAAAAAAGACGGATGATAATGGCCGAGAAGTTTTATTTATTTGATGTTGGTCTATCTAATTTTCTTTCAAGAAGAAAACCACAACAGGGAACACCTGAATTCGGTAAATCCTTTGAACATATTATGCTGATGGAAATAAGGGCATACAAATATTACAGAAATCCTGATCTTGAGATAACCTACTGGCGGACAAGCGGTGGATTTGAAGTTGATTTTATCCTCGGTGAAAAAAATTTGGCTCTGGAGATAAAATCCGGCAAACAAGTACATGATATCGATCTTAGAAGCCTGAAAGCCCTCAGGGAAGATGGGGAAGTTAAACACCTTCTGGTAATCTGTCAGGAAGAATATCCCCGGGAAGTTGGCGGAATAAGAATACTTCCCTGGAAGCAATTTATAGAAATGCTCTGGGCAGGTCAATTTGATGTTTAGAATTACGCCTTTGCCAGGTTATGAATTTTCTTAAAAGTTGCAAATATATAATTGCTGCAGGCACATCTTTCTCCCAATAACTTAGCTGTTCTATCTATTACCGAATGGAGGTTGATGTACATTAATGTTTGGTTGGCTATTTTTAGCTCAGTAAAAACTGGTGGGCTTTTTAGATGATAAACCTCTGATATCCACACCTTTTTTGACTGAAAAAAATACGCATCCCCATATTAAGCTTTAAAAATAGCCAACAAGCACATTTGGCTTTAATATTTTGTTAATTTTGGTAAAATTTATTTTCAATACCCAGTGCGGGGATAAGGGTAAATATAAGGAGCTGTATTGGAAAACATGCATGGAGGCAATCTACGGCTAGCCTCCGATATATATAATGTCAGGCAGGAAGAAATAATAGATTTCAGCTCGAATATCAATCCCCTTGGCATGCCTGATAACATAAGAGAGATCATCTTACACAGTCTTGGCCTTATAGAAAGATACCCTGACCCCGAAAGCAAAGAATTAAAGGAATCCATATCAGCTTTTTTGGGCTCACAGGCACCAGGGTCCAATGCTCCTATAAAAAATATAATCTGCACAAACGGCTCGGATGAACTTTTTTATCTTATAGCAAACCTATTTTCAGGAAAAAAAACCCTGATACCCGTCCCCTCTTATTCTGATTATGAGGCTGCAGCAATATCCGGCGGTATGCACTGCACTTTTTTAGCCATTTCTCCTGAGACAGGATTTAAAATAAATACAGTCAAGCTTGAAAATTCTTTAAAAAATATAGACCTGGTCTTCCTTGGAAACCCAAACAATCCTACGGGTACACTGACCGAGCCTGACAGAATCAATCACATAATAAAGCAATGTGAAAAGCATGATGTATTGCTGGTAATCGATGAGGCATTTATGGATTTTGTCAGTGATAACTATGAAAAGACCTTTGTTATCAAAGCTATGAAAAATAAAAATCTTATAGTGGTAAGGTCACTTACTAAAATTTTTGCAATACCCGGGCTAAGGCTCGGATATGCTACAGGCCATGAAGAGATCATAAAAGGGCTTTCCTCAAAACAACAATCCTGGCCTGTAAACTGTTTTGCCCAGGAAGCGGGCAAGCAGCTGATAAAAGATAGGGACTATATTCTAAGAAGCCAGAAATACGTCTTAAAGGAAAAAGAGATCCTTTTTAATAAACTGGCTAAAATTTCCTGGCTAGACCCTTTTTGGCCCGGTGTAAACTTTATCCTATGCCGGATAAACCAAAGAAACATAACCGCACAGGCCCTAAACAAGCACTGTATGGG
>PWSB01000078.1 GCA_003563375.1 Actinomycetota bacterium
CATATGCCTTTTTTAGGTAACTTAAAAATTTACCCTTAAACACGGCTGATAGTGCTTTGACTGAGAACAGAAAATCCTTACTTGGGCATGCTATCCATCTTTTTTTATCAGATGAAAGGGCTCCAGCAGGGATCATGCAGTGAAGGTGGATATGCTGGGCCATCTTCTGGTCCCAGGTATGAAGTATGGAGATAAAGCCAAGAGTGCCCCCCAGCTCATTTTGGCCGAATGTAAGCAGAGTCTCAGATACACTCCTAAACAGGATACTGTAGACAGCCTTTTTGTTTGAACGGGCCAGGGGGCCTAGCTTGTGGGGCAGGGTAAACACCGCATGGTAATATGTTACCGGCAAAAGCTCATCCTGCCTTTTTTTAACCCACCTTGCCTTGACCAGGCTCTGGCACCTGGGACAATGACGGTTTCCGCAGGAGTTGTAGGCGGGATGCTCATAACCGCAAGTACCGCACACCTTCATATGCCCTCCAAGCTCTGATGTCCTGCAGGCCTCTATAGCCCTAATAACTTTTAGGTGATGGAGGGTCATCCTGTTTTCTTTTCTGTAGCTTTTTCCAAACCTTCTAAAAACATCGGCAAGCTCAGGGCTTGAAGGCTTTTCTGTGGCTTGGATGGTTGGCGCGCCAGCCACTTTAAGTTGCAGCTAGTTTTTTAGTATCGGGTACATAGAGCAGATCCAGGGGGCTTTTGGTATTTCCAAGATCCTTTCTTGCTACATGCAGGTATTTGGCAGTGGTGGCAATGGAAGAGTGGCCCATAAGCATCTGGATGGTTTTAATATCAGCTCCTGCTTCCAGCAGATTGGTTCCGAAGTTATGACGCAGGGAATGGAAGGTTACCTTCTTTTTTATGCCTGCCCTCTCTTTGGCGGCTAAAAATACCCTTCGGGGAGTTGCAGTGTTAAGTTTTTCTTTGGTTGCCTCATTGAAAAAGATCCACTCTTTGGGCCGGTACGCCTTCCAGTAGGAGCGGAGCTCGGTTAAAAGGCTCCTAGACAGGATGGTATAGCGGTCCTTATTCCCCTTACCATGGCAGACCCTTACCATCATTCTGCTGCTGTCTATGTCGGCTACCTTTAGGTTTGTGACCTCTCCAATGCGAAGCCCACACCCGTAAGTGGTCATAAGAATCATTTTGTGTTTTAGATTGCCTACACTTTCAAACAAGCGAATGAGTTCTTTAGCGCTTAGTATCTCTGGAAGGGCCCTGGGGGTTTTTCTGGAGGGGATCTCTATAGCCATATCCTCTCTGCCTACTACCTCCCTGTAGAAGAAACGGATAGCAGCGGTGATGGTGTTAACAGAGGTCCAGCTTAGGTTTCTGCTATTAGCCAGGTACAGGCAATAGTCTCTAAACTGGCTGCCGTTGATTTTATCAGGGGATATGCCGTAGTATTTTGCAAGGTCTGCTACTGCCCACAGGTAAGTCTTCTGGGTGGCCTCCGAGAAACGGCGAAGCTGCATCTCTGTTATCATTTTTTTTCGCAAAGGTGTCATGGTTTTCCTCCTTAAAAAAAGATTACATATCCCAAATATTGTAATGTTTTTAAGGGTTGAGGAGGAAAGCTTTATAGAAAACCCCTGCAGCTTTTTGGAACTAGAGGTCTTTAGGTAGGTTAATGGATATATAGTAATCCAAACTGAAGGTGCAACCAGCTGAAGCTACCGCGCAAGCGGTTTAGTTCTAAAGTTTAAAAGTGCACACTTCAGGCTATAATCAGACCAAAAACAGAAAGGTCAGTGGTTATGGCTCAGGTCCACAAAAGGTTTGGTGATAGTGAGGTAAAAGCCCTTCTTGAAAAATACATAAAGAAGGAAGTGGAAAGAAAATATATTCAAGAGATTTTGGGCATTAAGAAAAGAAGGTTCTTTGAGCTCTTAAAAAGCTACAAGGAGGACCCGGATTCCTTTACCGTAAAATATAAGAGGAAAAAACCCACAAGAAAGATAGATAAAGAAACAGAGGAAGCCATACTAGCTGAGCTTAAGATAGAAAAAGACCTCATAAATTTAGACGATAACCCCATAGTAGACTATAACTACAGCTATATAAAGGACAGGCTTCAACGTAATTACCATACAAAAGCAGCACTACCCACCATAATAGACAGAGCCAAAAGATATGGGTTCTACATAAAGAAGAAAAAGAAAAAAGCTCATGACCGAGAGGTAGTCACAAATTATGCAGGGGAACTTATCCAGCATGACAGTTCACAGCATAACTGGAGCCCCTATTCAAAAAAGAAGTGGTATCTTATCACCTCCATTGACGACTGCAGCAGGTTTCTTCTCTACTACAACCTGGTGGAGACCGAGACCTCCTGGGCTCATATATGCGCATTGGAGGATGTGGCCCTCGTCTGGGGGCTTGCCTACTCCTATTATTTTGACTGCCACTCCATATTCCGTTTTGTACAGGGAAGAGACTCCTTCTGGAGAAAGCACTACAAGGTGACAGATGATGTAGATCCCCAGGTAAAAAAGATACTAATAGATCTGAGGATAAAGGTAAGGTATGCACTGTCCCCGCAGGCGAAGGGAAAAGTGGAACGTCCATACAGATGGCTCCAGGACAGAATTGTTAGAACCTGTGCCCGGGAAGGAGTAAAAGATATTGGTGATGCCATAGAGATATTAAGGGATGAGGCCGAAAGATATAATTTCTACCAGGTCCATTCCGTTACTGGAGAGGTTCCCTATTATAGGTTAAAAAGGCTTACAGATGAGGGAAAGAGCCTCTTTAGGGAGTTTGTGCTTCCCTCTCCATACCTATCCTCAAAAGACATATTTTCCTTAAGGGATGAGAGGACTGTTAACCCCTACAGGAAGATAAGCTTTAACAAACTTGTCTTTCCCATAAAAGGAGCACCAATACGGGAGAAGGTGGATCTTAGGATAGTTCCTGATATGAGATCTGGAATGGCTGAGATTAGGATGTGGTACAAGGACAATTTTATAGGTATTCAGAAGGCCAGAAATGAAGATATTAATCTTAAGAATTTTAAATAATATAGCAGGCCAGGGAGGCTGTAGGCATCACTGGCAGAAATTTTATCATAATCAGAGGTGTGCACTTTTAAAACTTAAAGAGTGCACTTTTAAAATTTTCCTAACAGTCTCCCCTAAAATGCTCCCCTAAAATGCCTGCCCATAAAATTTCCGAAAATTTGCCAAATTTTTGCTAAAATCAAAATATTCGTTCTTCA
>PWSB01000145.1 GCA_003563375.1 Actinomycetota bacterium
ACCTTTGTTCTTGGCAGGGAAGTATTTTCAAAATAATACAGGAAAGGAGATTTACTATGTCTGACTTCTCAAGAATGTATATTAGAAAAATAATAGATCTTATGGAAAGGATCTCTTCAGAAGAGGAAAAAAATCTAAATGCTGCTGCATCCATATTGGCAGATGCCATTGAAGGAGAGGGGAGAATTTTTGCCTTTGGCTGTACTCATTCTGCGACCACGATGCAGGACATCTACCAGAGAGCAGGGGGTTTGGCACTTATTAACGCGATTTTTATCCCTGGATTGGAAGCTTTGCATGCGCATCCTTTTGGCCTGACAAGCAGAATAGAGAGATTGCAGGGATATGCAGAAATTGCTTTGGATTGTGCCCCAATCAGAAAAGGTGATGTATTGGTCGTCATATCTGTCTCCGGAAGGAATGCTGTCCCTATTGAGTTTGCAAAGGTCGCCAAAGAAAGAATGATAAAAGTGATTGCGGTAACCGGACTGGATTATAGTAAAACTGTGGAATCCAGACATCCAGATGGTAAGAATATGTATGAATATGCAGATATTGTCATCGATAATAAAGCTGTAGCCGGAGATGCCATAATGGAAGCAAAAGGCATGAAACAGAAATTTTGCCCAGCCTCGGGAATAACAAGTACTTTAGTTCTACAATGTATGGTTGCTGCAACCGTGGAGGAATTACTTGCCAGGGGGGTCACACCTCCTGTATTTATGGCAGAAAATGTAGATGGCGGCAGAGAATTCAACAATAAGATATTGTCCGAAAACAAACATAGAATTTTTTACCTAAAAGATTGATAATAGTTTATTCAGAAAGATTATTTTCATAGATACGAGATTGGTACTTTTAAATATTACAAGACAAACAAAGAAATGGAAAAAAGACATCCTATAAGAAAAATAGTACAGATGCAAAAGGAGGGCATACACAAAGGAATATATTCTATATGCAGTTCAAACCACTATGTTATACAGGCAGCTATGGAGACAGCCCTGGCAGAAGGTGACTATCTATTAATCGAATCTACTGCCAACCAGGTCAACCAATTTGGCGGTTACAGCGGCATGAGGCCAAGGGATTTTAAAAAATCTATTTTTAAAATAGCAGAAAAGATTGATTTTCCTTCCTCCAGGATAATACTGGGAGGGGATCATCTTGGTCCTCTGGTATGGAAAGATGAGGATGAACATACCGCTATGGACAATGCCCATGAACTTATCAGGGAGTACGTACTTGCTGGATTTACGAAGATCCACATAGATACCAGTATGAGGCTTGCCGGTGATGATAAAGGGACTCGTTTAGCTTCTGCAGTAATAGCCGAAAGGGGCACAGCTCTTTGCAATAGCGCGGTTCAAGCTTTTAAATCATTGAAGAATAGTTGTCCCCAGGCCGGTCCCCTTGTATATGTAATAGGGAGTGAGGTTCCCGTTCCGGGAGGAAGCCAGGATGCAGAAGAAAAAGTCCAGGTTACAAAGGCCCGGGATTTTTTAGAAACGGTAGAGGTTTTCAGCAAGACATTTAAAAGGTATGGCCTTGAAGAGATTTGGGATGATGTAGCAGCCATTGTTGTGCAGCCCGGGGTAGAATTTGGAGATGACGTTGTGCATGGCTATAATAGGGAGGCTGCCAAAAAGCTGTGCGCTTTGATTAAAAAATATCCTACCATGGTATTTGAAGGACATTCTACAGATTACCAGACTGCGTTTTCATTAAGACAGATGGTAGAAGATGGAATAGCAATATTAAAGATTGGCCCTGCCCTGACTTTTGCATTAAGGGAGGGGTTGTTTGCCTTAAATATTATAGAAAATGAACTTTTTGGGCACAGGGATAAAAATTTATCCAGGTTCATAGATGTACTTGATGAAGCTATGGTAAAGAAACCCGAAAACTGGAAAAAATACTATCATGGGAGTGAAGAAGAAATAAGGCTTTCAAGAAAATACAGTCTTTTTGATAGATGCAGGTATTATCTGGATTCAAAAGAGGTAAAAGAATCGATCAAGCTTATGATATCAAATCTGAGATCTGTTGAGATCCCGCTATCTCTGATCAGCCAGTTTATGCCCTTGCAATATAGAAAGATTAGGTGTGGCGATTTAATCAATGACCCCGAAGAGATGTTAAAGGACAGGATCAAGAATTGCTTAGATGACTACGTCTATGCAGTATCCCCGGTTTCAAAAAGAAAAATGGCTTATTGACGCAATGCAGTTTATGTTTTTTTATCTAACCCAAAGATTTGCCTGGGGTTGTCATAAAACAACATTTTTGAGATTTGTTTAGCCTTATCAATATCAAATATTTTCTCCTTTACCTTAATGGATAAAGCCTTAGCAACACCGAGTCTGGCCATATACTGGTGCCCGTATACACCATCTACAAATAGGTAATCCCCGCCAAAGGCCGATATCTTGTTAAGAGGTACTGTATCTATCCATTCAACCAGGCTTTCCACAGAAGAATTTGGGGATACAATATGTGCCCAGCACATATCTATATAAACGTTAGGATAATTTTTCGCAAGCACTGTAAGTTCATTTTGGTATGGGTAGCTGATATGAAAAATATCGAAGGCCACATTCGGATATTCCAGAAACAGGTTGGACAGAAGTTCAGGGTTCGAGTTGGAGAGTATATTGCCGTTTCCCTCCTGTATTCCCGTATGGATCTGTATGACAAGATCATTTTTATTTGCAATATCCAGGATAAAATGAAATACATAATCCTGGAAATTCTTCCCCGGGATTACTGGTTTGATGATCCAGTCAGGATAATGTTTTACCTTTAAAATAGAATTGAATTCTTCTTCCGCACTGGACCTTGAGGTCCTTTCATATTTTAAGGTTCTCTGATAAGCCAGTGGATTTTTAAGAGCAACAGCTCCAAGCCTATACGCTTTATCTATTAAAGAACCTACAGCCTCAAGCCACCTCTCAAATGAAGTAATGGCAATTCCTGATTGTTTTTCTAATTTTTCTATGGCGGACCATTGATTGGGAAATATACAATCACTGATACTATACACGGGGCTGTATAGATCCCTGTCGCAATGCATGCTTCTCTCTTGCAGGGGATCATGGTCTTCGGCAAGAGTTTCTACATTTAGCAGACTTGTTTCTATTCTGCATTTTTCTTTCAGCACTTTTTTAAAATATCCAGGCTCCAAAGTTTTTAGAAACCTGGAATTTAATTCTTCAATTGTGGAAGCATCAATTTTTTCAATACCATATAAACCCTGTACGCTAATATCCAATGCTCTGCCATATCCAGTAAATCTTGAAGATTCCCAATATTTTTCGACAATTTTCCATTTATCCATAATGGGGAGCTTTTTTTCGACAATTTGTTGGTAATCTTCTACAGGCAGTCCAGAAGAGATAAGGTCTCGATTAAAATAGTGCGAAAGATATTCCTTTAATATATCTGTATCCTTATCCCTGAGCTCTTCCCTGGAAGGAAGATGCTCGTGGGTATCTATGATACCCAGGTCTTTGACATAATCAAATATTTCTTCAAATATGTTTTCCATCTATTCTCCTTTAATTGGTATTAGTTTAAGTATATTTAAAATATGGAAAGATCATTAAAATTCATTGCGTTAAAGATTTTACCGGGAAAAACCATAATAAGAAAAATTTGACAATATTTAATATCTTATTCTATAATAATTATAGTGCAAACGTTTTAAATTTTCTACAGCCTTGATATTTTAAAACTTCTAGCTTATGAATTTTTAAGCGATGCTTCAAGGGTTTGAGAAATGAACTCTAAAAATACTTACAGAGCAGATGCTTTAATCCCAACTACAACTCCATGCAATTTATTTACAATTTGCAGAGTCAAGCAAAAAAAGATTTTAGAGATACATACAGCAATCAACGAAGATCATTATTCTTTTTGCCGTGTAAAAGAACTGGGGGGTATGCTTTTTCGGCCTGAAGGGTCATTTGTATAAAAAATAAAAAATGGCGCGGTGATTTATGTCTGATGGAAAAATAAAATTATTATTGTGGTGATTCAAAATGAATAATGGATATCTTTTTAAAAAAATTGATGCAATCGTTTGTGATTATAAAGAAGAGATTATAGGGCTGGCAAGAGATCTGGTAAAAATACCCTCCGAAAACATTGCACCTGACGGTTTTGAGAAGGATGCTCAAGAATTTTTATATGATAAATTTAAGGATATAAATAATATTGAACTGGATAAGTTCACTCCTTTGGAAGTCAAAGGCATACAGGACCACCCAGCTTATTTTAAAGGCAGGAATTACAAAGACAGGCCAAATGTGGTTGGACAGCTGAAAGGACAAGGCGGCGGAAAATCCATAATATTTTCAAACCATATGGATACTGTCACCAGAAACCCCTTGCCATGGAAAGAAAATGACCCTTTCAGCGGAAAGATAAAAGACGGGGACCTATTCGGCAGAGGTTCTTTCGATATGAAAGGGGCTCTGGCTTCTACATTTATGCTTATGAAGATCATCTCGGATCTGGACATCGGGATAAAAGGAGACCTGATGGTCGAAAGCGTGGTGGATGAAGAAAACGCAGGATCAAATGGCACCCTTGCAAGCAGGATTAAAGGATACAATGCTGATGTTGCTATCCTGCCAGAGCCTTCGATGCTAAGCATCTGCCCGGGCGGTAAAGGGGGCAAGGTATACAGGGTATTCACAGAAGGGAAGGCTGGTACCGGTTATGGCGGTGAACAGCTTGTAAATCCTGCTTACGGGCTAGGGGCTCTTATGAGGTCTATAAGTGATTATTCAGATTATATTAATACTTCTGCTAAACCTGCCGGGCATTATTACAGAGACGAAAAAAAGCCAAGGGAGGTAATCCTTGATAAGGTCCAAATAGGAGATCTCAGCCCGGGAGGAAATATCAGCATTCCCGACAAGGCATGGTTCAGCATCTTCATACAAAGCCTTCCAGGGTATTCCGAACATGACCTGGACGAAGAATTTAGAAATTTCATAACCGATGTCTCAAAAAAGGACAAAAAAGTTTTTCCTGCCGAACCTGAGGTGGTAGGACTGACACGGTATTTATGGCCTTTTGAGACCGACCCCGGCCATAAAAGCATCCCGATTTTGGAGACCGCATTAAAAAAGTGGCATAATACGGCCCAGGTAGAGGGTGCAAAATTTGCCTGTGATGGTTTTATTTTCCATAAATATTTCAGTACTCCCACTATTATATTTGGGCCAAGGGGCGGCAATGCTCATGCCCAGGATGAATTTGTCAAAGTAGATGACCTTATACTTATGACCAAAGTTTTTCTCTATCTGGTCCTTAGATGGTGTGAAGGAGAGATTTAAAACATAAAAAATAAATCAAATAGGAGGAAAAATGAGTCACCATTTAAAAATCGAAGAAGCTTTATGCTCTCAGCCAGTTGCTAAATTTCCTTATTACCATGCAAAGATAAAGGTCCGGAATGAGAGCAGTGATGATTTCTATATTGATAAGTTAAAAGTCAATGGGAAAGGCAGCAGGGATTATCTGATCTTTAATGAAGGCAACTTCGTATATGAGCCCAGGGTGGATGCTGATAGTGTGACCTGGATAATTTCAAGGGCTGACTGGAAAGCCGGTGATCAGATATTGGTGGAGATGGAATTGATATCTGAGGCTAAGGAAGTCGAGGCCTTGAATTATAATGGCAGCACCCCCCTTGAAGGAGGATACTGGGACGATGACTGGAAATATTATTTTTCGGTTACGCTAACCGAAAGGGACGGTATAGACAGGATCAATGAACCTGTAAATATATCAGCGAGTTTATATGCTGACAGGATAAGTGATCCCGAAAAGGAAGTCCGGGTGGTGGCCATCGATACTGTAACTGGGACGCAGGAAGAGATACCAAGCCAGGTCCATTCTATTTCGGAGCCCTACAAAGAGATAAGTGATGAGAGCATCCAACATTCACAGACTTTCGATGTGAGCTTTTATGCGGATGTAGGTGCAAAAAAAGGCGGGGTATATCTCGTCTTCTACGGAAATGAAAATGCTGAAAAACCTGTTTATGGGTCAGAGCTGAAGGTCAGTGGGGATGGTGTCGGAATACAAATCGAAAATCCCTATTACTCAATGAAAATGCATCCTAAAAGTGGGTCCATACATGAAGTGGACATCAAAATGGGCAAAGGCAAAAGGCTGGAGCATAAAGTAGAGACCAATGGGGCAATACACTGGAACCCTGGCCTGTATTCTCCCCCCAAAGCCTGGACCCATGCTTCGGATTGGGACCCTCCTGCTAAATATTTCCAGATAGACGGCCCGATATTTACCATGACACAAAGATATGACCAGCTACCCCTGTATCCAGAGACGAGACTCTCACAGACTTATATCTTCTATTCAAGATGTCCCTATGTAAGGACGAATTCAGTTTTTGATATCAATAAAGATATATATGTGCAGGCTTTAAGGAATGGAGAGATAGTATTCAATCTTGAGGTATTAAAAGAATTTGCGTTAAGGGATAAATTCGGGGAGATTAAAAGTTTTACGGTTACTGATTTCCCCAGGTTTGAAGAAATAGCTTTAAGGTACTCTGCAGATACTCCATGGGTCGCATTCTTCAATTCAGATTATGAGCTTGGTTTTGCAGAGGTTACCATAAATTTGGCAAATATGAGAAGAGAAGGAGGCCTGGTCAGGTTAGAGCATTATGAGCAGTACGTAAACTGGGGGCCTTGGGTTTACAGCACAAGAGATCTGGTATTTCCTTTTGGGGCAAAAAATCCTCAAATAATGACACTGGTCCCCGGGTCCAGCACCTATTATGAGGATCTAGCTTTCCTGCCCTTTGTGTTTAAGGACAATAGTCCAGAAAATCAGTTTGAAATGGTTGAAAATGTAGCCAGTTCTTTATCTAATCCGCTGACCATACAGGTTGAACACGAGACAGACTACCGTGTCCCGGCCCAATTTGTATTGGGTGAGAGACTGGAGGGAGAAATTGAAGAGACTGAACAAAAACCATGGCCGATAAGCTTGAGCAAAGAGTTTACCAGGTTCAGGCAGTCTCCCACATTCTTAAACGAGATTCATCTAAGGAAAAGGAATGGGAAATATTATTATTAAGGCATAGCTATGATGTTTGGGGATATATAAGGCAATGGCACTAAAAAGGGATCTATTGGTGTGGACCGAAGCACCCGGAAAATATAAGAGGATAATTGAAAACGCAGCACACAGGTTTAAGGCAAAGACAGGGTTTGATGGAAAAATAGATATAGCAGCTTGCTCGTGGGATAAGGACTATGTAAAAAATTTAGAGAGCTATTTTGGGGAAGGTAAAGGGCCGGATGTCTTTAGCATAGAACCCGGCGGGCCTCTTAATCATATGGTCCAAAAAGGTTTTTTGAAGCCTCTTGACAAATATTTTGACCCCAATAGGTTTAATCCCCTTTCCATTGATTCGTTATCTATTGGAAGCACCTTGTACGCACTTCCGGTATCAATGAATAATATGCAGCTTTTTATAAATAAAAAATTGGTTGAAAAATATAAGATCGACTATCCGGACACCATAGATGATCTAAAAGAGATTGCAACTTATTTGCAAAAAAAAGATTTGGATTGCATATCAACCGGGTTTGGAGACAGGTGGGCTGCTATAGACACTTTCGTTGTGCTGGCACAGCAATTGAGCAAAAAAGCAGGGAAAAATCTTATAAAAGAAGCTGAGAAAGACCTTTCATTGTTGACCAGACCGGAATTTATCATGGTAATGGACCAAATAAAGGAGATGTCGGAAAAAAAGATTTTTCCCAAAGATGCAGCAAAGATAAATTATCATAGCGAAGCGTTTGAGCGTTGGTGTGCGATGAAAGCTGTATTCTTATGGCCCGGCAATAATGCCATTTTTTCTTCAATTCCGAAAAATATAGATTTTGATGCTGCCTGGTTTCCCAGGATGGGTGAAGGAGAAAAAGTATTGACCGGAGGAGTAGCTTTATGCTGGGGCCTTTTTTCTAAATCAGACCTTGTAACAGAAAGTATAGGATTACTTAAGGAAATGGCCAGCGACCAGACAAGGAAAGAATTATTGGAAAATAATATAGCTCATTCAGGCGTGATAGCCAGAGATGACCTTGAGCCGGGTGTAATGTCTAAGATTAACCTACAGCAGAACTTGGCCATGGACAGGAGGGTCTACAATCCTGTAATTTACGATGGTTTGGGAGAAGCCGTATGCAGTGCCCTAGACCAGGGTATCGAGAGCAAAGAGGCTTTAAAAAAGATTAAAAACATAAGCTACTGATATTTAGGAGGATTAGGATGGAAAGACTGGGAAAAAAAGAATTCGAAGGAAGAATCAAAAAAGTAAGAGAAAAAATGGAAAAAAAGGATATAGATGTTTTATTTATCTATGGAGATGAATATAGATGCGAAAACTTAAGATATGTTTCAAATTATTGGCCTCTTTTTGAAAGAGGTATGCTGGTAGTCGTAAAAGATAAAGACCCGGTGTTGCTGGTTTCCCCGGAATGCGAGCATCTGGCAAAGGAGATGTCGGTATGGCAGGATATTAGATTGATCAGGGAAATAGGCATGTCTTATGTCCCTGAAGAAGTAGGTTTTACCAATATTGAATTTACTAAAATAGCCGATGTGGTAAATGATCTAATAAACCATGGAGATATAAAGAGATTTTCTATTTGTGGCGTAGATGCAATGTCTGTAATACTCTACAATCAGATTTTCGCTGAAATAGGGGATTCAGAGTTTGTAAATGGGGATGATCTATTATATGACCTGAGGCTGTTTAAAAGTGCTGCTGAAATCGAGACCCTAAAAAAAGCCTGGGAGATTTGTGATATAGGATATAAAGCAATATTGGATGCTGACCTAAGAGGGCTCACTGAGATCCAGGCAGCCGCTATCGGGGAGAAAGCTGCAAGAGATGCAGGGGCAGAACACATAGTATTTTCAGTTTTTGCTTCCGGTGAGAGGACCAACACAGTAATAGGGAGGCCAACAGAAAAAAAAATAATGGATGGGGAACTGGTAATGTCTGCATTAGCCATCAAATATGATGGTTACATTGCATCCAATGAATGGCCTTTTGTGGCAGGGGGCAATCCAACCAAGGATCAGCTGGATTTCATTTACCACCTTGTCAAAGCAGAAGATATAGGGATACAGAGCATAAAACAAGGCTTAAAAGCGGGAGACGTAGTAAAAAGGGTCAGCAGGTATTTTAAGGAAAATAATTTAGAAAAACATGACCTATATCCTCCTATCCATGGTAATGGATTAGCTGAGGCTGAATCTCCTTATCCGGATGAGAATTCTGATTATAATTTTGAATCCGGGATGGGTATAAATTTTGATGTCAGCCTGTTCGGGGTACCAAATATTGGGTCTAACAGGATAGAAGAAGGTTTTATTGTATCGGGAAATGGCTTGGTCACTTTATCAAAATTAATCAGCGGCCTTAGAGAAAATTTTTTAAGAACGGTAAAGATTTGATATATTAAAAAGGAATCTGCTTATGAAAAAGAAAAATGGGTCTAGGGTCTGGTATGTGGCAGATGGATGGATTCCCCTAAAAGAAGCAAAAAAAGACCCGGGATATGAGGGCCATGAGGCCTTGATAATCCTTAATCATAATGATAAAAAAGCTAAAATTTCAATGGATATTTTTTTTGAAGAGAAGGAACCTATAGAAAATATAGAGTTAGAAGTAATGCCTAAAAGGGTCAAATGTTTCAGAATGGATAACCCCAATGATATCGGAGGAGTTAAATTGAATAGGCTAAAACAATACGGGTTAAGGATTAAAAGCAATATCGAAGTGATAATCCAATTTGGAAGAATGGATGTCACCCAGCCAAATTTAGCTTATATGGGTTATTTAGCTTTCCCGGGAAGCTGATAAAGAAAGGAGCCGGAATGTCAGTACAAACCGTAATGGGCCAAGTAGATGAAAGCCAGCTGGGCATCACCACACCTCATGAGCATGTTTTAATAGATTTAAGAAACCAATTTACTGGATTTTCCGAAGTAACCAAAAAAATCTTGTCGGAACAAAAAGTATCCATTAAAAACCTGGATGTTTTATCCAGAAATCCTTATGCATTAAAGGATAATCTATTACTTGGAGATATTGGAACAGCCCGGGATGAGTTATTTTATTTTAAAAAGGCAGGGGGGAAAACAATAGTCGATGCCACCAGCAAGGGGATCGGCCGGGACCCTGAGGCTGTCAGGGAATTAGCCGCAGGCCTGGATCTCAATATTGTTTTAGGAGCTGGATATTATACACAAGATACCCATCCCGCTGATATGGACCAAAGAGAAATTGAAGACATAGCTGATGAAATAGTCAAAGAAATAGAGATAGGTATCGAAGACACGGGCATCAGGGCAGGGATTATAGGAGAAATAGGTACCAGTGAAAAAATATACCCTAATGAAAAAAAAGTGCTGATCGCCTCCGCAAAAGCACAAGAGGAGACAGGTACTGCGATCATAATACATACATATCCCTGGGGCAAGCAAGGACTGGAGGCTATTAATATTTTAGAGCAGAACGGTGCAAATATTAATAAAGTATCTATAAGCCACATAGATGTAGAAATAGATATAGAATACTGCAAAGAGATCTTATCCAATGGTGCTTATATTGAATTTGATAATTTTGGAAAAGAATATTTTATAGATAAGAGGTACAGGGGCTTCGCAGGCGGTGTCTTCGCTAGAGATATTGAAAGGGTGCAAACTATAAAAAATCTAATGGACAAGGGTTTTTCCGATAAGATACTGATCTCGTGCGATATTTGTTTGAAAACCTTATTACATCAATTTGGAGGATGGGGATATGATCACGTGTTGGTCAATATAGTACCCATGCTAAAAGAAGCTGGGCTGACAGATGGACAGATATCAAAGTTGTTAATGGATAATCCGCAAAATTTTATCAGAATATCAAAGAAATGAATTGGTTTGATAGATCTTTATGTTATAATGGCCCTATTTTGCCCGGTTTTTAAAATAAGAGCATTTTTATAAAAATGAGAGTAAAGATCACAGATATAGCTAAACTTTTGGATATCTCTCCTTCTACGGTATCAAGGGCTCTGGCTGGTAGCCCCAAAATAAGTGATAAAACTAAAAAAAAAGTAATAGATCTAGCCAAGCAATTGAATTATCTTCCTGATTTAGTAGCTCAGAGTTTGAAATCTAATAAGACCAAGACAATAGGTTTTATTATCCCTGATATCAGCAATCCTGTATGTCCTGAGATCACAAAAGGTGCAGAGGATTTGGCAAGCGAAAACAACTTAAATGTTATTCTGTGCAATTCAGATTATAAGACTGTCAAAGAAATTGAGAATTTGAAGACTTTAATCCAAAAAAGAGTGGATGGAATCTTAATAATTCCAGCAGGTAATGGAAATTACTTAAATAAAATACTGGATGACATAAAATGTGTGTTGTTGGACAAAAAGCCTGGCTCAAAGTTTGAAAAGAATCATGTATATACGGATCATGAAGCCGGAGCATACCTTGCAACCAAGCACCTGATAGAGTTAGGACATAACAAGATAGCAATTGTAAATGGCCCCAAAAACCACTCTCCGTGTGAGCAAATGGAAAAAGGCTATATAAAGGCCTTAAAGCAATTTGGTATTCCTTTAACTAGCGAGTACATCAGAAAATGTAATTTTAAGAAAGAACACGGTTGCAAAGAGATGAAAGCATTATTAAGCCTTGGGAAGGAAAAATGGCCGACCGGGATAATATTTATAAGCGATATGACGGCTATAGGTGCCTATGATGCTATTTATGAGAAAGATTATAAGATACCCCGGGATTTTTCTATAATAGGTTATGATAACATTTTAGAAGCTAAATATTTCAACCCCCCATTGACTACTGTCAACCAAGCCAGATATGAATTGGGCCAAATTGGGATGAGGCTATTGATTGATGAGCTTAAGGATAAAAAAAATTCCGAAAAGAAGATAATAAAATTAGAGCCAAGACTGGTAGTCAGAGAATCAAGTGGCCCTCCTGCAAAACCTTAAGGTTTTTTTTGAGTCAAATAAGAGAAAAGTAAAGTCAGTGACCCCTGACTATGTCCTTCAGCTTCATCAGCCTTACGAT
>PWSB01000198.1 GCA_003563375.1 Actinomycetota bacterium
GGGTCAAAGATTCTGCGCCAACTGCGGCAAACAACTGAAATAGTATAGGCTTTAACACAAAGGCAATGGTTTATAACCCTGTTTAATATAAACCATGTTTTTATTGTTATACTTGTGTAATTGTGGTACTATATTTCATTAACTTTATTATTCTATTTAAGGTCACGGGCAAAAAAATGGATAAGAAAATATTTATCGGTAAGAACCGGAAAAGGCTCGGCCTAAACCTGCCTGTAACCACTATTTCTCTAGTCTGTTTACTAATCGGTATCCTATCCTAGTATTAGGATTCCCGATAGTTTCCCTTTTTTACTATTGAATCCTAATATACTATTAAAGGTTTACCGTTGTTTGATTTAAATTTTTTAAGGAGGAAAATTGAGAAGCGATGACATGAAAAATGGCATAGGAAGGCTGCCTCACAGGTCTTTGCTTAAAGCCTGCGGGCTCACCGATCAGGAGATCTCAAGGCCTGTCATCGGAGTGGCTAATTCTGTGAATGACTTGATCCCCGGACATATAAGCCTTGGTAAAATCGGTGAAGCAGTCAAAGCGGGTGTCTTGGCTTCAGGGGGCACACCTTTGGAGTTTGGTACCATGGGGATATGCGATGGTATCGCGATGAACCATAAAGGGATGAATTATTCCCTTGCCAGCAGGGAAATAATTGCAGACAGCATAGAAGCTACAGCCATGGCCCACCCTTTTGACGGCCTGGTTCTTATCCCTAATTGTGACAAGATAGTCCCGGGCATGCTTATGGCTGCGGCCAGGCTCAATATTCCTTCCATAGTCATAAGCGGCGGCCCTATGCTGGCTGGTAAGGTCGATAATAAGGTTGTGGATTTGAGCAGCTGTTTCGAAGCTGTAGGCAGATACAGCAGCGGAGCATTTACAGATGCTGAAATCTTCCAGCTTGAGGAAGAGGCCTGCCCTACCTGCGGGAGCTGTTCAGGGATGTATACCGCTAATTCTATGAACTGCCTGTCTGAAGCTATAGGCCTGGCCCTCCCTGGAAATGGTACCATACCAGCGGTATTGGCTAAAAGGATGAGGCTTGCAAAGACGGCAGGCTCAAAGATCATGGAGCTGGTCAAAAAGGATATAAGGCCCAGAGACATAATTAATATGAAGTCAATCAAAAATGCCCTTACTGTAGATATGGCACTGGGGTGCTCGACCAACACGGTCCTGCACCTTCCGGCAATAGCCAGGGAAGCAGGAATAGATTTCTCACTGGAGCTTGTCAATGATATAAGCAAAAGGACACCAAATCTTTGCAGGCTTAGCCCTGCCGGTGATTACCATATAGAAGACCTTTATTATGCCGGAGGAGTCGAAGCGGTGTTAAATGAGCTGTTGGCCAACCATCTTATAGATGGTGGCCTTATGACCGTTAGCGGGTGTACGGTAAAAGATAATATTGGAAGTTCAAGCATAAAGGACAGTAATGTCATAAGAAGGGTCTCTGACCCATATTCAAAGGATGGGGGGATAGCAATACTCTGGGGCAACCTGGCACCGGAGGGATGTGTAGTAAAAAAATCTGCAGTGGATCCCGCTATGCTCAAACATAAGGGGAAAGCCAAGGTATACAGCAGTGAGGAAGAAGCCATGCAAGCCATACTTGCAAAAAAAGTCAGCAAAGGGGATGTAGTAGTCATCCGTTATGAAGGGCCTAAAGGAGGCCCTGGTATGAGGGAGATGCTTTCTCCCACCTCTGCCATAGCCGGTATTGGTTTGGATAAAGAGGTAGCCCTTATAACCGATGGAAGGTTTTCAGGTGCCACAAAAGGCGCCTCTATAGGCCATGTCTGTCCAGAAGCACAGGCTGGAGGACCTATTGCAATAGTTAAGGAAGGGGACCTGATTGAAATAGATATACCAGAAAACAGGCTGACACTGGCAGTGGATGAGGATGAAATTAAGCGAAGGCTTTCATCCTGGAGCCCTCCTGAACCCAAGATCAGAGAAGGTTATCTGGCAAGGTATGCAAAACTTGTGGCTCCGGCATCCAAAGGTGCTGTCCTGGAATAAAAATTTAATTTTTTTTATAATTTAAAGGGTTTTGGTAATTGTAAATGAAGCATAAAATGCTATAATCATCAAAACCTGTTATAAAGTTGTTACTAACTCAAGATTAGGGAGTTGATATGAGTAAAATAACTGGGGCGCATATGATAATAAAATGTTTGAAACAAGAAGGTGTGGGAGTCATTTTCGGCTACCCGGGGGGCAAGGTCATCCCGCTCTATGATGCCCTTTATGATTCAGACATATTCCATATATTGGTAAGGCATGAACAGGCAGCCGCGCATGCCGCGGATGCCTATGCAAGAGCCACAGGTAAAACTGGGGTCTGTATTGCTACATCCGGGCCCGGAGGGACCAACCTGGTCACCGGTATAGCCAATGCATATATGGATTCGGTGCCTATCGTAGCCTTTACAGGGCAGGTCTCCACCGTAGAGATCGGGACGGATGCTTTCCAGGAGGCGGATATCACAGGAATCACCGCTCCCATAACCAAGCACAATTATCTGGTAAAGGATATAAAAGATCTCCCTTCCATAATAAAGGAGGCTTTCTATATCGCTTCCACTGGCAGGCCGGGGCCGGTACTTATCGATGTTCCTGTGGATATTTCCACCGGACTTATAGATGAAAAGGCGGAAGGAGAGATAGATCTGCCGGGTTATAAACCGACCTATAAAGGAAACCAAAAGCAGATCAAGCAGGCTGCAAAAAAAATATACGAAAGCAAAAAACCGGTTATTTTCTCCGGAGGAGGGGTCATCTCCTCGGGAGCCAGCGAAATACTTACCAGTTTTGCAGAAAAAGCAAAAATACCGGTTATAACCTCTCTTCTGGGTATGGGATCCTTTCCTGAACACAGCCCTCTAGCACTAAACATGGCGGGGATGCACGGGACAAGGTATGCAAATACAGCTTTTACCCAGTCAGACCTTATCATCGCTGTGGGTGCAAGGTTTGATGACCGGGTAACAGGGAAGGTAAGTGGTTTTGCACCTGAGGCTGAGGTCATACATATCGACATAGATCCTGCCGAGATAGGCAAGATAATTAAAACCGCAATACCAGTGGTAGGCAATGCAAAGGATGTGCTGACCGACCTGAACAAGAGATATTTTGAGATGGACAATGCAAAGAGCATTGACAGAAAAAAGGAATGGGTCGCGCACTTAATGGAGCTTAAGGAAAAATTTCCTTTGATGTATGACAAAAAATCACCCAATCTCAAGCCTGCTTATATAGTAGAGAAAATATATGAGCATACGGAGGGAAAAGCTATAATATGCACAGAGGTGGGCCAGAACCAGATGTGGGCAGCACAATTTTACAAGTTCACCCAGCCTCGGACATTCATATCTTCAGGGGGCCTGGGTACCATGGGGTTCGGGCTTCCTGCTGCCATCGGGGCTAAAGCCGGCAGGCCTGATAAAACAGTAATAGATATTGCAGGAGACGGGAGCATCCAGATGGTATCACAGGAACTTGCTACGGCTGTCAGCAACAGGCTTCCTATAAAGATTATGCTTTTAAACAACGGTTACCTGGGTATGGTAAGACAATGGCAGGAGCTGTTCTTTAAAAAGAGATATTCGCATACCTGTATCCGAGAGTGCGTGGATTTTGTTAAATTGGCTGAGGCTTATGGTGGTGTAGGGCTAAGGGTCACGGATAAAAAAGATGTCGATAGCGCCATTAAGGAAGCGCTGGAGACGGATAATGTGGTCCTGGTAGATTTTTGGATAGAAAGTGAAGAAAATGTCTATCCCATGGTAGCTCCGGGAGCTCCCATAAGTGAAATGTTAGAATGGGAATATTAAGGTGGTACAAATGAACCATATAATTTCAGTACTGGTAGAAAACAAAGCCGGTGTCCTGGCTAAGATATCAGGCCTTTTCAGCAGAAGGGGTTTTAATATCGACAGCCTTGCAGTGGGCACAACCGAGGATAAAAGCATATCAAGGATAACCATAGTGGTGCAGGCAGACCAAAGAGGTATAGAGCAGGTCGTAAAACAGCTATATAAGCTTATAAATGTACTCAAGATACAGGAACTTGACCCGGCGAATATTGTTGAAAGGGAGCTTGTGTTAATAAAGGTTGCCACCGATTCAAAAAACAGGGCCGAAATATTGGAGATCGTAAATATTTTCAGGGCAAACATTGTAGACGTGGCTAAAAAATCCCTGCTGATAGAGATCACCGGGACTTCGACAAAGGTTGATGCTTTAAGGGAACTGCTTGACCCTTACGGCATTTTAGAGCTTACAAGGACCGGCAAGATAGCCTCTACCAGAGGCAGCAAAAAAAAGATATAAGATCATTAAAAAAGTGAAGGGAGCAAAAGACCATGATTAAGAAATATATTATGACTCCAGGACCGACACCGATCTCGGGGCAAGTATTACGGGAACATGGCAGGCCTCTGATGCATCACAGGTCACCAGAGTTTTCTGAAATATTTATAAAGGCTACCGGTAAGCTTAAAAAGTTTATGAAGACAGAAAATGAAGTATTCATACTTACTTCTTCCGGTACCGGCGGGATGGAAGCCGCAATAACCAATGCTTTCTCACCCGGAGACAAAGTCCTTGTAGCAAGCACGGGAAATTTCGGGCAAAGATTCAAAAAGCTGTCTAAGGTATTCGGGCTGGACCTCATAGCTATAGACTATGAATGGGGAGAGGCTTTAGACCCTGAGGATATAAGGGAAGCCCTTGACAGGGATCCGGATATAAAAGGGGTCATGTTTCAATTCAGCGAAACCTCTACAGGAGTCTTAAACGATGCCATGGCAGTTGGCGAGATCGTCAAGGACTATGATGGAATAACCATCGTCGACGCCATAAGCGGACTGGGAGCTTCTGAGTTTAAAACTGATGAATGGAACCTGGATATAGTAATAGGGGGGTCCCAGAAAGGGCTGAGCGCGCCCACCGGAGCCGCTTTTGTCAGTGTCAGCCCCAAAGCTTGGAACCTGATTGAAAAATCCACCATGCCCAGATTTTATTTTAATCTGCTTGATGCCAGGGAGGCGGCAAACAGAAAACCTCCCCAGACACCCTGGACACCTGCTATTTCTATAATAGTGGCAATCAACAAAGCTATGGACCTATTGCTGGAGGAAGGCTTTGAGAGGTCATTTGCAAGGCATAAGCTGCTCGCTGAGGCCACACATAAGGCTGTGGAAAGGATAGGGCTAAAGCTTCTGGTCAAAGACCCCAAAGATAGGGGCCAATCAGTGACTTCAATAATGGTCCCCGAGGGTATCGATGGGAAAAAACTCAGCAATATTATGCGGACCAAGCATGGGGTAACCATTGCGGGGGGCCAAGGCAAACTGAAAGGAAAGATCATCAGGATAGGACACCTGGGATGGGTAGGTATGTTTGATATAATAACAGCTATCTCGAGCCTGGAGATGGCTTTGAAGGATTTGGGCTTTGATCTTGATATCGGTGCAGGAGTTGCAGAGGCCCAGAGAGTATTTTATGAAAACAAGTTCTTTGGAGAATAGGACCATGAAAGAGAAAGTATTAGTAACAGACGGGATATCGCCACAGGCAAGACAGAAATTGGAGGGGCATTTTACAGTCGAAGAAAAAAAAGGCATAGATGCCCAAGAGCTAAAAAAAATAATCGGCGGCTATGATGCCATCATTATAAGGAGTGCGACAAAGCTTACTGCTGACATAATCCAAAATGCGGATAGGATGAAGATAATAGGAAGGGCAGGGATAGGTGTAGATAACGTTGACCTGGATTCGGCAACGAAAAAAGGCATAATAGTGGTCAATGCACCTGCAAGCAATGCTGTGACCGTCGCAGAACATACTATCGGGCTCCTGCTTGCCGTGGTAAGGAAGATACCATCCGCTGACAGTTCACTAAAGCAGGGAAGATGGGAAAAATCCAAGTTTAAGGGAATAGAGGTGGAAGGCAAGACCCTTGGTATTGTGGGTTTTGGCCAGATAGGAGGCCTTGTTGCCAAAAAAGCGATGGGGCTTGGCATGAAGGTGATAGCTTATGATCCTTATGTTTCAAGTGAGCGTTTTAACCAGCTAAGTATAGAAAAGGCCGAAAAGCTTGAAGATGTCTATAATTCTGCAGATTTTATATCCATCCATCTTCCCAAGAATAAGGATACGCTGGGCATGTTTGACAGCAAAGAATTGAAAAAGATAAAAAAAGGAACCATACTTTTAAATGTTGCAAGGGGCGGAATAGTAGTAGAAGAAGATCTAGCCCAGGCTATAAAAGAAGGCCACATAGGCGGAGCGGCGATCGATGTATATGAGAAGGAACCCTGTACAGGTTCCCCGCTTTTTAAACTTGACCCTGTGGTATGTACCCCCCACCTAGGGGCTTCCACAGCTGAAGCCCAGAACAGGGCCGGGACCATGATAGCCGACCAGGTCATAGATGTCCTCCAGGGGCATTCCCCTGCCTTTCCGGTAAATGCTCCTTCTGTTAGGCCGGAGGTCATGGAGGCTATATCTCCCTACTTTGAGCTCTGCAATGCCCTTGGTAAACTTTTTTCAGGGCTCTACGATGGAAACCTGGAGTCTATCAAGATTATATTCAGCGGGAAAGTCTCTGAGTATGATACCAGGATGCTCAAATCGATAATAATGGTAAACATCCTAAAAAAATATTCCAGGGAGGTAAATATGGTAAACGCAGGTTTGATCGCCCAGGAAAATGGCCTCGATGTGGAAGAAGTGAAAAAAAGCGAGGCCAGGGATTTTGTAAACCTTATAACCGTAGAGGGCAGGGGCAAAGATTCCAGCCTTACTATATCGGGCACAATTACAGGCAAAAAGAACCAGCCAAGGTTTATAGGGATAGATGAATTTGAATTGGACATGTTCCCTTCAAGGAACATGGCCTTTATAAGGTATAAGGATATACCCGGCCAGATAGGCAAGATAGGTACCGCTTTCGGAAAACTGGGAATAAATATTGCCGCAATGCATGTAGGCAGAAAGAAGAAGAGCGGGGATGCGGTCATGGGTCTTAACCTGGATTCAGAAGTCGATGCCAAAATGATTGAAAAATTCAAAAAGATGTCCGGTTTCGAAAATATAAAGACCATTAATCTGGAGTAGTGCTGCCATGGCCAGAAAAATATATATTTTTGATACTACATTAAGGGATGGGGAGCAGGCTCCTGGCATACACCTGAGCGTAAAAGAGAAGCTCGAGATAGCGCATCAGCTTGAGAAGCTAAATGTAGACGTAATCGAGGCTGGGTTTCCAATTTCTTCTGCAAGTGAATTTGAATCAGTTAAAGAAGTAGCGTCCAATATAAGGGAAAGGGGTGTAGCTGCACTGGCAAGAGCGGTTAAAAAAGATATCGATACAGCAGGCCAGGCCCTAAAAAGCGCCTTCCAGCCGGTCATACATACCTTTATTTCCTCTTCAGATATACATCTAGAATATCAGTTCAAAAAGACCAGGGATGAGGCTCTTGAGATGGCTGCCGATGCTGTAAAAAGAGCCAGGGATTATACAGATATAGTCGAGTTTTCAGCCATGGATGCAACCCGCAGCGACAGGGATTTCCTTTGCAGGCTTTTTGAGGCGGCTATTAAAAACGGAGCGAGGATAATCAATGTTCCGGATACCGTGGGTTATGCAATACCTGGAGAGTTTTCAGCATTGATAAAATATATAAGTGAAAATGTCCATGGAATCGAAGATGTAATAATTAGTGTTCATTGCCACGACGACCTTGGCCTGGCAGTAGCAAACTCCATAATGGCCGTGGAGCAGGGAGCCAGCCAAATAGAATGTGCGGTAAACGGCATAGGGGAGAGGGCGGGCAATGCTTCCCTTGAAGAGGCGGTCATGGTAATAGATACCAGAAAGAAAGACCTGGATGTATACACGGATATAAAGACTGAGGAAATAATGAACACCAGCAGCCTGGTACGGTATCTAACCGGTTACCTGGTCCCACCCAATAAAGCCATCGTAGGTAAAAACGCCTTTATCCACGAAGCAGGCATACACCAGGATGGGATGCTTAAGGAAAGGTCTACCTATGAGATAATAAAACCTGAGGATATCGGTGTAAAATCCTCCAGCCTTGTCCTGGGCAAGCATTCTGGAAGGCACGCATTTGTAAAAAGGCTTGAGGAGCTTGACCTTAGACTTGAAGGTGAAGATCTTGAGAACGCTTTTAATCGTTTTAAAGCGCTTGCAGATAAAAAAGGCAGGATAAATGATAAAGACTTAAAAGCTATTGTAGAAGATGAGATAAGGGAGGTGTCCCAGCATTTTAAGCTTGATTTTTATCAGGTCATAAGCGGCACCAACGTAAAGGCCACTGCTACCATTGGCATTGAAACAGGTAACGGCATGCAGCAGGCGGCTGCATGCGGAGACGGCCCCGTGGATGCATCTTTTAGGGCTATTGATTCTATAACAGGACTCAATACCCAGCTGGTCGATTACAATATAGAAGCTGTATCGGAAGGAAAAGATGCTATAGGTTCTGTCCGGATAACCGTAAGCTCTGAGGGCAAAGAGGTAATGGGGAGCGGGATCAGCACCGATATAGTCGAGGCCAGCATAAAGGCATATGTGGATGCAATGAATAGGATAATGGAAACCTCATAGGCAAAGGAGTCATAAATTGCAAAAAAACCCCCAGACCATAGCCCAGAAGATCCTGGCAGCACATTGCGGAAGGGATCATGTAGGGCAGGGAGAAATAATAAATGCAGAAGTGGATATAGTATTGGGAAATGATATAACCATGCCCCTGGCCATAAAAGAATTTAAAAAGATTGGTGTAGACAGGGTCTTTGACAAAGATAAAATAGTCATAATCCCCGACCATTTTACCCCCAATAAAGACATCCAGTCTGCCCAGCAATGCAAAGCGGTAAGGGAGTTCGCCTCTGAATTTAAGATAAAGAACTACTTTGAAGTAGGCAGGATGGGTATCGAGCATGCCCTTCTCCCTGAACAGGGCCTTGTGGTCGCAGGGGACCTGATCATAGGAGCAGATTCACATACCTGTACCTATGGTGCGCTTGGGGCGGCTTCGACTGGAGTAGGAAGCACAGACCTGGCAGTGGCTATGGCAACGGGAAAACTCTGGTTTAGGGTCCCCTCCAGTATAAAGTTTGAGTTTAAAAATAATCTAAAACCCTGGATAACAGGCAAGGATTTGATACTTTATACCATAGGTATGATAGGGGTTGACGGAGCACTTTATAAATCCATGGAGTTTACGGGAGCTGCCATAGACAGGCTTTCAATGGATTCCAGGTTCACTATGTCAAATATGGCCATAGAAGCAGGAGGAAAGTTCGGCATAATAGAAGTAGATGAGATTACTGAAACATACCTCAAAGGAAGGGCCCAAAGACCTTATAAGGTCTACAGCAGCGACCCTGGAGCTGAATATGACCAGGTTTTTGAGATAGACTGCAGCCAGATAGACCTCCAGGTATCTGTGCCCCACCTTCCTTCAAATGCAAAGCCTGCGGCACAGCTTTCGGACATAACAATAGACCAGGTGGTTATTGGTTCCTGCACAAATGGAAGGATGGAAGACCTGGAAGTCGCGGCCAAAATAATCGAAGGCAAAAAGGTGAAGGAAGGCTTGAGGGTGATAATAATACCTGCAACCCAGAATATCTACCTTGAAGCGATGAAGAGAGGTTATTTAAAAATATTCGTGGAAGCAGGCTGCGTGGTAAGCACTCCCACATGCGGGCCTTGCCTGGGAGGCCATATGGGCATATTGGCCCAGGGGGAGAGAGCTCTCTCTACTACCAACAGAAACTTTGTGGGAAGGATGGGCCACCCTAGCAGCGAGGTCTACCTATGCGGCCCCGCGGTGGCTGCGGCCTCTGCATTAACAGGCAAAATCTCTATACCCGGGGAGGGAGCAAGATGATCATCAAGGATAAGGCAATAAAATACGGAAATAATGTGGATACGGATGTGATCATACCTGCAAGGCACCTTACAAGTACCGAGGAAAGCGAACTTGCCATGCATTGTTTTGAAGACCTGGACAAAGATTTTAAAAAGAAATTGGCCTGGGGAAAGATAGTAGTAGCGGGAGCTAATTTCGGCTGTGGTTCTTCAAGGGAACATGCGCCCATTGCAATAAAGGCCAGCGGGGTCAGGCTGGTCATCGCTTCCTCTTTTGCGCGTATCTTTTTCAGGAATGCTATAAACATAGGGCTTCCTCTGGTGCAGAGCGAGGAGGCGGCCCAAAATATTATGCAGGGTGATGAGCTGGAGGCGGACCTTGGCGGGGGGACAATAAAGAACCTTACCAGAGGCAAAGTCTATAGGATAAATCCCCTTCCCGATTTTATACAGGGAGTTATAAAAAGCGGAGGTTATATCGAATTTATAAAAAAAGAGCTTGGAAAATAAGGAGCCCTTTTATTAGCAACTTTATTCCTGTATACTTTATTGCTTAAGAAAATTTCTTAGAGGATGTAGTTATATGAAAAAAAATAAAATACATGTTTTTGATACCACGCTAAGGGATGGGACCCAGAGTGCAGATGTCTCATTATCGGTCAGGGACAAACTTTTAATAATAGATAGACTTAATGATATAGGCATTGATTATATAGAGGTGGGGTTTCCCGCCTCAAATCCAAAAGACGAGGAACTTTTTTCGCATTTGAAAAAAAGGAATTATGATTATTCCAAAATCGTTGCTTTTGGAAGGACAAGATACAAGGACTCATTGGCAGAAAAAGATGGAAACATGAAACTGCTGGTAGGATCAGGAGCTGACAGCATATGCATATTTGGAAAGTCATCTTCCCTTCATGCTGAAAAAGTAATTGAGACAAGCCTGCAGAATAATCTGGACATGATATATGATTCTGTAAAATACCTAAAGAAATATTTTACAGAGATAATCTTTGACGGGGAACATTTTTTTGATGGATACAGATTAAACCCTGCTTATGCTGTAAAGACCCTGAAGGCTGCTGAGGAGGCTGGAGCTGATTATATAGTATTATGTGACACCAATGGGGGTTTTTTGCCTGGAGAGGCTGTAGAGATAGTAGAGGCAGTCGCCAAAAAAATAAGGGCGCCTTTAGGGGTGCATTTTCATAATGACAGTGGTTGTGCTGTGGCCAATACTGTATATTCTGTTCAAAAAGTTGATAGGGTTAAAATGGTGCAGGGCACCATCAATGGGTATGGTGAAAGGTGCGGCAATGCTGATCTTTGCCAGATAGTGCCAAATCTTGAACTTAAACTAAAAAAACAGTGTTTGAAGGAAGGGAACCTTTCCCATATCACAAATCTTTCCAGGTTTGTAAGCGAAGTAGCTAACCAGGTCGCTAACAACCACCAGCCTTTTGTGGGCCAGAGTGCTTTCGCCCATAAAGGAGGCATGCATGCCAGCGGAGTTAGCAAAATATCCATGGCGTTTGAACATATAGAGCCTGAAAAGGTGGGCAATACAAGACAGATACTCATATCTGAACTTTCTGGGAAAAAATCTATCATACTCAAAGCGAAAGAATTCGGGATAAATCTGGAAAATGATCTAGAGAAGGTCTCAGAACTTCTTAGCAGGATACAAAATATGGAGCATGAAGGATATCAGTTTGAAGCTGCCGATGGAAGTTTTGAGCTGATGGTAAGGGATGTGGTTGGAGCTAAAAAGAAATTTTTCAATCTGGAAAGCTTCCGGGTGTTAAATGAGATAAGCTCCGAAAGGAAGATGATGTCCGAGGCAACCGTAAAGGTATATATAGGAGGAAACCGCATAATAGAGACTGCTGAAGGAAATGGACCGGTAAACGCATTAGACAGGGCCCTGCGGAAAGCTATTACCAATTGTTATCCCGAAATTGAAAAGATCGAGCTTTCGGATTTCAAGGTAAGGGTCTTAAACGAGAAAAAGGGCACTGCTGCAGTGGTCAGGGTGCTTATAGAATCAACGGATGGAGAAAAGACCTGGGGAACCATAGGGGTTTCCCAAAATATTATAGAGGCAAGCTGGCAGGCCCTTGAGGACAGCATCGTGTATGGCTTGATGCATGTCCAGAATTCAAAAAAAGAAGGTGCCTAGTCCCCATTCTGCTAAATCCTTATATTTTGTA
>PWSB01000185.1 GCA_003563375.1 Actinomycetota bacterium
AAACGCACCTTTTTCTTCTTCAATGGCCTTTTTCTGCTTTTTGAGATTTTCTAACAGCCATTGCTCGTGTTTCTGATTGGCTAAGACCTCTTGAGCCATATTGTTTTTTTCATTTTCCAAACCCTGTAATTGGTCCAAGAAACTTGCTATGGCTGCCCTTCCGTCCCTGATGCCTTCAGCCTTATAACCGCAGGCACTCAGCTCATCAAGTATGGCTTCCTGGCGTTTTAGAAAAAGCTTCTCCTTTTTTGACCTTAACGCATAGGACATAAAAAATGCCAGAAAGAGCATGGTAAAAACCAGGACGGGGACCAAAAAAAGCCATTCCCTGTAAATGCCCAAAAATACCAGGCTGGTAAAGGTAAGCCCTAGCAGGCCAAGAGCCGTATAAAACAAATTCTTGCCTGCTTTTTTAGCTTCTACCTGGTTAATACCTGATATTTTCTCTTTTATGCTGTTTATCTTTTCAGCTTTTGCCTGCAACGGGCCGAGGCTGCCCTCTATAGCCATCAGCCTCTCTTTTAGGCCTGAATTTTTTTCTTTTATGCCTTTGAGTTCAGAAGTATATTCGGCATCCTGCCTTTGGCAGGATCCTATCCTGGACTGCAGCTCAAGCAACCTCCCATGGTCCTGCTCTCTATATTTTCTGTATTCCTTATGTTCTTCTAGGGCCTCTTTTAGATTGCAAAAGCTTTTATTTAATTCAAAAAACTCAAACTGCCTTATTCTTTCTTCTTTTAGCGCAATATCAGATTTAAGTTCCTGTATCCTTCTAGCTATTTTAATATTTTGAAGCTCCAGGCCATCAACCTTTTCATTCCTGGCACTGCTGATATAGGCTCTTATGTCATCTATGATCTTCCGTGCATTTTCCCTTTTATTTTTCAGCCCATCATATTCCTTACTGTTTGAAAGCTTTGCACCGCTAGATGCTGAACTAAGCGCCCCAAAGTCTTTAAAAAGATCCATAAGCCCGTGGAGCTTATCCGTCTGCAAGCCAGTAAGCCGGTTGGTTACTGCCCTGTAATATTCCTTCTCCTTGTTTATGGTAAGGTCGCTGTTCCGGATTATGAAGGTGTTCCTAAGATCATGGGCCCCAATGCCGATATGGCTGCTTAGGGTCTTTGTAGAATCAATTTTAATCTCGTTTCCATTGTCAATTAACAGATATCCTTCCGGAAACTGGTCTACCCGGTCGATCTGCTCGAATTCTTTTATTGTCCTTCCCAGCATAAGTTTAAGCAAGGCATCGATGGCAAGTGTCTTACCAGCCTCATTTAAACCCCATATGACCTGTATACCTCTTCCTATTTCAAGCTCAACCCCTTTTAGCGGCCCATAATGGTTTATATATATTTTTTTAATATGCAAATGTCTCACCCCTGGTATTTGAGCCTTGAAAAAAGGGTCCGGAAGGTCATCTCTATTTCTTTTTCTAATTTTTTCTCAAGATTTTTTTGTTTAAGCTTTTTGCTAAAACCAATGTAGGCGGGATCGGCCAAAAGGTCTGCAATGTCCCTGTACCTGTACACGGTATCAAGATTGTATTCCTTTAAACCGGCCAGTATACGGTCAATCTCCTGTTTTAACTTTTTTTCACCCCTTGAAGTAAATCCGTCAAAGACCACCTCCAAAAATGCGTTAGCGGGGTCATGCTCTTTTATTTTTACCTTCAGGGTGTTTAGCGTCTCTTGCTCTTTACCGGGTTCCAGCATAAGCTCCAACCTGTCATAGTATCTGGTTTTTAGGGGGACTGAGGCTATTTCCCTTTTTTCAGTATCCAAAAATGTCAAAGCCCTGGGCCCTATTTCCTTATTTGTAATAGACACGGGGCTGCCCGAATAGACAAAAAAACACCTTTCTGAGATATTATGGACTAAAAACCTGGAATGGTAATGTCCTGCCAGGACATAATCAAAGCCCAGGCCTGCTAAGACCTTGGTGGCCACCGGCAAATAACCTTCACCCTGTTCCGGCCCAAATTCATCTTCAGATAAGAATGGGGCGTCAAGGGAGCAGTGCAAAAGAAGTATGTTTACCTTGTCTGCTTTTGCCTCAGCTATATCCAGTGCATAACGGTTAAAATCCTGGTTATAGTAAGGTACTGCCACCAATTGCACCAAACCTAGATCGATTGACTGAAAAGGCCTCCTGTTTAGAACCCCAAGCTGGTTGCCGAAAAAAAGGTCCCCTTCAAAAGAACCATAGTCATGGTTTCCGGGAATAAGATATACCTTAAAACCAAGGCCGTTGAATTTTTGCCTGAGCTTCGGCCTGAAATAATCGGAATCAGCTTTGCTGTCAAAAAAGTCTCCAGCTATAAGTAAAGCATCTGCCCGCCTTTCCCGGGCCACTTCAAGGATCCGGTCAAGGGCCCCTATCCTTTCGGGATGATGTTTATTTAAATGCAGGTCCGAGCTATGTAATATCTTCATGGTCTTCTAGGAAAGGAAGCCTCTGATTTTTTAAATAAGCGACTGCCTGGCAGATGGCGATCTTCTGCCCTTTTCCGTTTTTTGCTATTATTTGATAATTTGCTGTTTTAGCGGTTTGCGCCAGCTTGGAAGCTGTAGCAGTAATCATATCCCCCTCAGCTGAAGGGGCTACGTAATTTATGGACATCGACAGGGCAACAGCCACCTTCCCGTAAGAATTGGCTGCAGCCCCAAAGGCTACATCAATTAAAGAAAAAATCGCGCCGCCATGTGTTATGGAAAAGATATTGTCCAGCTTGCGTTCCGCCTTCATAGCTACCTTTGAATACCCCGGCTCCAGCCCTATTACTTTTATGCCCAGAAGCTGCACATAGGGTTCTTTCTCTATATTTTCCCTTATAGCCCCAAGCTGGTCCATCTCTTTTGCCTTTTCTTTTTATGCTTAAACCAATGTTATATTATTATTGGTAAAAAATACAAGTATTTTGGAATATATTGGCCTTTACTGGTATGCCGCCTTATACCTTAACCGCTGCTTCTTTTTGTTTTTTAGGGCAGACATCGCAGAACTCTACCAGGCGGCCATGGGGGCAGGCATTGATACATTTTCCGCACATGGTACATTTTGTAAAATCAAACTCCGGTATGCCTTTTTCTTTGTTCCATGTAATAGCCTCATGCTCGCAGGCCTTGAAGCATTTCCTGCAATGCAGGCAACCTTCATCACATTTTTCCCTGCCGGGTATATCTTTGAGTAGGTTATAGTT
>PWSB01000053.1 GCA_003563375.1 Actinomycetota bacterium
AGCATGAGGAGGAGCTTATATGCCTGCAAAAGATCCTGCGGCTGGACCCAAAGAATGAAGTCTGCCTGAGGGAGGTAGCCAGACTTGGGTTTTTGACCGGCATGCCTGATATTGAGCTTAAGGGGGTATGGGGATTACATAAACATGGGTATCTAAGGTTTGACGAGATCACTCCTTTACTCGAGCTTTTAGATGATTTTGAAAGATACAGGCAGGGGATATTGACCATAGAGAGTCTATTAGAGGATTTGCCTGCATGTGACCCGGTTAAAAAGAAGGGCTTGAAGAAATTCCTAATCTTAAAACAAAAATATTTTCAAACCAAACTGGAAATCAAACAAAAACTGGCGGAAAAGAAAAGCAAGAAAGTAGAGACTAGCAAAAATAAAGGAAAAAAACATAAAGACCCTAAGGGTTTTGGCGACAAAGGATCACTTCAAAAGATACCTATGAACTTCCAATTTAGTGAATCGGCTTTTAAAAAGACCCTGGCAGAAGGAAACCTTGCCTCCATTGAGGATTACCAGCTTGCCATAGAGGGGCACAAGATTCTTTTCCAGGAGACCTTTGAAAGCCTTATCTGTTTAAACAGCCTTAAAAATATCCGTTCCTTCTGGTTCCAGGAAGAAACTGCCAGAAAGATTTTAAAGACCTTCCGGGGGAGGGCCCTTCTCGCAGATGAGGTCGGGCTGGGAAAGACAATAGAGGCCCTTATGGTTCTTAAGGAGTATATCCAAAGGGGCATGGTAAAAAGCGCCCTTATACTTACCCCTGCCCCGCTTGTCAGCCAATGGAAGGAGGAGCTGAAGACTAAATTTGGACTTGATTTTATCTCTACAGACGACCCTTGTTTTCAAGCACGCAATAATTTATTTTGGGATGGGGACTTTATCCTGGCCTCCATAAATATTGCCAAGTCAAAGAAGAATTTTTCAGTGGTAGCCAAAAAGGAATATGACATGGTAATAGTGGATGAGGCTCACCACTTAAAGAACCGAAACACCTTGAACTGGAAACTTGTCAATGCTTTGAAAAAAAGATTTTTACTGCTGATCACTGCCACCCCGGTAGAGAACAACTTAATGGAGCTTTATAATATCATCACCCTATTAAAACCCGGACAGCTAAAGACAGCTTCTGGATTCCGGAAGGAATTTATGACCAGGGGGGATCCTACTGACCCCAGAAACAGGGACAGGCTCAAAGAGCTTTTGGGCCAGGTAATGATAAGAAACACCAGGGCTTTTGCAAAGATAGATATTCCTCCCAGATTTGCCAGGACCATAAATGTGGAGACCGAACCCGTTGAGCGTGAACTCTATAAGGAGGTCACCGCTCTTGTTAAAGAGTTAGGAAATGGCCAGGGCTGGGGCCATAAGCTTCTGTTAAAAAATCTTTTGGCCGAGGCGGGGTCTTCTCCCCGGGCCTTAAGTTTGACCTTTTCACGGATATTTGAGGGGAGGGACATGCCTTCTGAGCATAAGGAATTGTTAAACAGGATAAACAGGCTCTGCGGCACTATACACACCACCGGCAAAGACAGGATGCTGCTCAAGCTTATAGGCTCCTTTGAGGGCAAAATGATCATCTTTGTCAAATATCAGGGCACCCTTGAGCATGTCTCCGAATTTCTGGCAAAGAAAGGGATAAGACATTCCCTTTTTCACGGTAAGATGGATAATCGAAGCAAGGACGAGCAGATTCAAAGCTTCAAAGACGAAAATGACATATTGCTAAGCACAGAAATCGGGGGTGAGGGCCGCAATCTCCAGTTCTGCCACCAGATGGTAAATTACGATCTTCCCTGGAACCCCATGAAAATAGAGCAAAGAATTGGCCGCATACACCGTATTGGCCAGGAGAATGAGGTAACCATTTACAATTTTTGTGCCGAAGGCAGCGTAGAAGATTATATCCTAAAGATACTGGATAAAAAAATAAATATGTTTGAGATGGTAATTGGAGAAATAGACATGATACTTGGGCGGCTGCAGAAAGAGAAGGACTTCTCTGACTTAATCTATGACATCTGGGTAGAATCGGGTACCGAACAACAAACAAGGAAAGCTTTTGAAAAACTGGGCACCAAGCTAAAGAGGGTTAAAACCGGCTATCTGAGGTCCAAACAGCTTGATGAAAAACTCTTTGGTGAAAATTATGAAATATAAATCAAACAAAGCACTCATACAGTTTGCCTATAGATTTTTAGAGAACCAGGGTGCGGTGCTTCAAAGAAATGATAATGGGTTTGAAGTTCTTATGCCCAGGGAGCTGTCAGAGGTGCTGGGGACCGGCGAGCATATCGATATATGCGGGCAGGACCTGCCAAAAGAAGGAGCATATTCCATAAATTACGGATCCCTGCTGCTTGAAAGAATGGTGAGCAGGGCATGCAGGGACATAACGGTGCTGGCTTACAGGTTTGAGGTTGATTATCTTAAAAAAGAAGGTTTTGAAAGGTTAATAAATGAAAACTTCATTTTTTCAAATTCGGCCGGCAAGATAGAAAATCAGGCAGAAATAAGGGCCTCTTACATTTTTTTGACTTGCCGGTATACAGCGCAGAGTGATGAGCAGAAGCAGGGCCTTGTAAATTTGGTCTTTAATATGGAAACAGGGGCCGGCATCCCTGAAATGGCTGGCCTGATATTTGCTTCCGGAAAAAATTTTACCCGGACCGATAAGGTTCTGTTAAAGGACAAACACCTGGAAAGGATTATGAAATATGTCAAAGGGCAATTAAAGTTTTTACTCATAGAAGAGTTAAAGCCTTTTTATGAGACCATGGCCAGGCGTTTTAGAAGGGACTCTTTAAATCTTGAAGAATATTACACTGCCTTGGAAAAAGAGATGAAGAAAAATCTCAAAAGGCACAGCCTTTCAGAAAAGCTGGTTGAAGAGAGGCAACAGAAAATAAGGCTTTTGCCTGCGGAACTGGAAAGAAAAAGAAATGACCTGTTCAAAAAATACAGCATCAGGGTAAATATAGAGCCTTGCGCCGCGGTTGTGATCAATACCCCAGCGGTCAAGGTGATCTATAACATAATTGGAAAGGACAGAAACAGTGTTTCCTTTACTTATAATCCTGTTACCATGGCTCTTGATCCAGTTGTCTGCCAAGGTTGCAAAAGGAGCACACACAATATTTATTTCTGCGGCAGCCGCCATCTTTTATGTCCAGCCTGCAGCA
>PWSB01000144.1 GCA_003563375.1 Actinomycetota bacterium
ACAGCCATGGCTGAACCTGAGACCCAGTCCACCTCAAAAGGCCTGCTCCGGTCTGCCCCAGCCATCTTATACCGCCTGGAGATGGGGTTTTCAGGATAGACCACGGTCAAAAGGGAATGGGCACCGGCGTAGAACATGGAAGGAAACCTCCTGCAGGAAAGCTGCAGCGTGCCGTCACTGTTCAGTATCCTGGGCCCTACCACTCCTGTTTCTTTGTTTTCCTCCATAAAACCTATTATCCGGTCCAGGGAATCCTCGAAGACTTGGCAGTCGCTGTTCATCAGCATCACATATTCAGAATCTAGGGAGGAGAGGGCCCTATTGTTGGCAGCGGCAAAACCGTAATTCTTTTGGTTGGCTATGAGGCTTACCCACCGGTAATCCTTCCTTAATATGTCCTGGGTGCCGTCACCGGAAGCATTATCGACCACCACTACCTTAAAGCTTAAGCTAGGGGGATACTTCTTTATGGAATCCAGGCATTCCTTTAGATAGGTAAGGCTGTTATAGCTTACTATGCTTATCAGAAGTTTGGTTCTTTTTGCTTGCTGGCCCAATGGATAAATTATCTTTTTATGGATATTCTAATACATTTGGGTATTAACTGCTACAGGATCAGCTCAAAAGCATCCTTATGCTTTTTTTGGTAAGTTTGGGCCAGTCCTCGCCCATGGGGTCCAAAAGGCCCTGGATCAAAAACCCCATGGTAAGAGAGAACAGGATCTTTGCCGCTTCCCGGGCATCATCAGTTTTAATAGACCCCTGCTCCATGCCCTGGCTGACGACAATTGCAAAAAAATCCACAAATTTATTGTACGACCTTTGGTTTATCTTTTTAAGCTTACTGTCCTTTAAACCCTTCATAAAAAGCTCTAGAAAAACGGGGAGCTGGTCCTTGGACCGTGCAAAAGAAGGCTCCATGGTATCGATTATATCCAGTAGTAGATTTAGGCTGCTGGTTTTTTTTATCTCCTGGGGGTCTATGCTAAGTGACACAATATCTATCCAGTGGTCCAGTATCTCCAAAAGCAGTTCCTGCTTGCTGTCAAAATGATGGTAAAAAGCCCCTTTGGTGATCCCGGCCTGCCTGCATATGTCCTCGACGCCGCTTCCAGTGAAACCCTGGGCTGCAAAAAGCTTCTGAGCAGCAATAAGTATATTCTTCCTGGTCTCAAGCCTTCGCTCCTCCTGGGTCATGGCACCGTCCTGGCGATATAGCAGTTAAGGCCCAGCCGTCTGATCAGCCCCAGAGCCTCTTTTAGTTCCTGGCAAGTTTTTCCCATATAGTAGATCGAGGGCCCGCTTCCAGCCAGGTGCACGGGATCTATGCCTATTTTCCCAAGCTTTTGGGTCCAATCCCCAAACTGGGTAAAACTCCGCCCGTATACCTTTTCAAATACATTAAAAAGATAATTTTTAAGTCCCCCGTTTGAACTTTTTCCATTAAGGCTTTCCAGCAGCCGGGCGGTAAAGCTTCCGCCTGTATAAAACGAGGCGTCCAGATAGGAATACAGGTGAGCGGTCTTTTGGGATATGCTTATGGGAAGGAGTATGACAAGCAGCCACTGCGGGGAGATATCCTGTATCTTCTCAACCATTTCCCCTCTTCCCTTTACCAGGCAGGTCCCCCCATAAATAAAATAAGGTATATCCGATCCAATCCTTGCCCCAAGTTCGGAAAGATCAGGGCCGCTGAGGCCCAGGTCCCATAATTTGTTCAAGCCTTTAAGGGTAGCAGCAGCATCACTTGACCCCCCTCCAAGCCCCGCAGAGGACGGGATGGTCTTTCTAAGCTGTATAACTGCCCCTTGCCTGCAGCCTGTCTCTTCCTTTAAGAGTGTGGCCGCTTTATAGACAAGGTTATCGAATAGGTAATTTGAACCATCGGTACCAAACAGGTTATCCTTTAGCGGAAGCCCCGAATATTCAGGTATCACTTTGATCCAGTCATTGTGCCAGAAGGTCAGCACATCGCATATGTCTACCGTCTGCATCACCGATTCTATATCATGATAGCCGTCGTCCCTTTTGCCCAGTATCTCCAGGGTAAGGTTTATCTTGGCAGGAGCTATCTCAAAAATCATAAAAGACCACCTACAACCTTATAATCCTTTCTGCATACTTGCAGTCAACCTCGGTATCCACACAACCGTCACTGCTGAGGGGCACGGGTACTATTGCAGCCATTTCCTCGAATCCCTCGTTTTTTATCATTTCATCTATAGCCTCCATCCCCTCCTGGAGTTCTTTGCGGCAGGCAATAGCCACGGTTGCCTTGGGTTTTTTTTGCCTGATATAGTTTAGGGCCATGGAACCCCCCGGGGCTATACAGACGCCCTTGTATCCGAGCTCCTGGGCCAGTATCCTGAGCTTTCCTATAGCGCACCTGTTGGGGCAGTCGTCCCTGCACTGGAGACCTTTCTTTGACATCTTTGCCTCGCAGAGCTCCGAGGGCCTGAGGCAATGGCTTATTAGCAGGACCCTCTCTGAAGGGGGGACACCGGCTAATTTTTTTTCCATTTTTTTGTCACCCAATCTTAATCTCATCTTTTTCATCTATCCTTTATTCTATTGTATACGCTCAGGGCCATTAATGGAAAATAGTCCTTATACATCTCATATTTTAGGTAGAAGGCCCTTGGGAAACCACCGCCCGTGTAATACCTCTCATCCCAGCTTCCGTCATCTTTCTGGATTTTGGACAAATAGTTTATGCCCCGGCTAACAGAACCACAAATTTTTTGGCCGGACATAAGGCCGAGCAGGGCCCATGCAGTCTGGGAAGGGGTAGAATCTCCCAGTGGGGTATATGTATCCCTGTCAAAAGAGAGGCAGCTCTCTCCCCACCCGCCGTCCTGGTTTTGTATATCATTGAGCCAATTTAGGGCTCTCTGCCTGCAAGGGCCTAAGCCTTTGTCCAAAGCTTTATAAGGGTATGTGCCCTGGAGAACCTTGCTCGTGCCGTAAATAAAGTTGACTCCCCACCGCCCGTACCAGCTGCCGTCATCCCTCTGGTTTGATACAAGATACCTTAAGGCCTTTTTTACAGGGATCTCGTCCCTGCAGCCCAGGCCATCCATGGCCCAGAGGACATGGGCGGTTATATCGGGGCTCCCAAAGTCAAGGGGGGTTATAAAATCTGCAAAAGGTATGTCTTTTAGGAGCCGATTATGGTTATCCCG
>PWSB01000082.1 GCA_003563375.1 Actinomycetota bacterium
GTCGTGAGACAGTTCGGTCCCTATCCTCTGTGGGCGCAGGAAAATTGAGGGAATTCGTCCCTAGTACGAGAGGACCGGGATGAGCGAACCTCTGGTGTGCCAGTTGTCCTGCCAAGGGCATGGCTGGTTAGCCAAGTTTGTTATGGATAAGTACTGAAAGCATATAAGTACGAAGCCATTCCCAAGATAAGTTTTCCCATCCATTTGGAGTAAGACCCCATGAAGAACACATGGTTGATAGGCTGGAAGTGTAAGCGCAGCAATGTGTTTAGCTGACCAGTACTAATAGGTCGAGGACTTAATATCTTAAATGCTATGAAGTTTTGAGAGAATATTTTTATTCAAGTTTACGGTGGCAAAAGCGAAGGGGCAACACCTGTTCCCATACCGAACACAGAAGTTAAGACCTTCAGCGCCGATGGTACTGCACTGGAGACGGTGTGGGAGAGTAGGTCGCCGCCGTTTTTTTATTTCCCAAAACACCCGTTTTATTAGAACTTATACATTACAAGCCCTGTGCAGGGTTTGGGGTAAAAATAAGTTGATTTCTGAGGCATCAAAAGGCCTTTACCTGATAATGATTCCACTTGCTCTATGGCGGGGGGATTCAGCATCACCCCCAAGTCAAACGAGCCGAGGCCCACTTCTTTTTTGAGCTCTTCTTCACGGTGGGTATAGGAGATATCTTCTATGTTATTAGAGCCGATAACCTCATCTATAAAATATCTATGCAATATATAAACGTCAAGGTCTTCTAAGCCCCCTTTCCTTGGGAGTTCTTTTTTTAGCCTGGCCAAATGAACATTATCTTTATCCGGATAGATTATAAATGACATCCTGCCCTGTTGTTTTTCCTTGTAAAGGATTTCATTTAAACCGTGATCCAGTACCTTTTCAAATGTAAAATATTTCCTGCTTTTATCTATAAGCATATCTATGTCCAGGCTTTTTTTAAGCTTTAATATACGGTATGTCGGATAAATCGATATATCCTTCTGTTTGCTGTTGACGAACAAAGTCAATATATAATCCGATGCTTTCAGCCCTTCCTTTTTCATCCTGCTGCTGTATATCCTGGAGGTCTCATAACGGTGGTGGCCGTCTGCAATCAGCACGCTTTTATCTTTCATCATCCCGGTTATAAGGCTTATGGCAGCCTCATCTGATATCTTTCGGAAGTTAAAACAAAGGCGGGGGTCATAGTATGGTTTTATTGATGTCTCAGGCTCATTTTCTTTTATCAGATCAGTTACAAGGTCGGTGTTGTCCCTATAAACAGTATATATAAGACCGAAATTTGCTTTGGTGGCCTCCAGAAGCTTGAGGCGGTCTTCTTTTGGTTTTGGAAGGGTGTCCTCATGCCTTAAGACCTTGCCTGAATCATAATCCTCTATTTTATTCAAACCAATAAACCCGTTAATGCTTTTTTGTTTGCCTTCCTCTTCAAATATTACTTCAATGAGATAGAAAGACTTTTTTTTATCCGATACCAGGATTTGGCCTTTGATCCAATTTTCTAAAATATTTGCGGCATGCACATATTTATTTTCTTCTTCAAGGCTTTCGGGAAGTATGAGGTTTGTCACATTATAGGGTGATATTTCCTTAAGCTTTTTTAGAAGGCCGGGCCCGATCACATCATAAGGTGGAGAGACTACTTTGGAGACATCATTGATTTTATCCTGATTGTAGAGCAGTCCTTTAAATGGGAGTATATCTACCATAAGTATCCCTTCTGTGTGTTTGAATTTGAATTAATATAAAATTGAATGCAGTGGATGTCAATAAAAAACTTTTTAGCGTGGGAAAAATGGACCTAGAACCATAAAAAGATCATCCATATTATTTTTCGGGAATTATTATTGACATAATAATAGATTTAGGTAGGATTGTATTTTGGTAAAAGGAACCGATGAATACGGAAGAGGGCATGAAAATTAATATAGTCCAGAATGTATTGGCATATAATAAAGAGCATGCAAAGGTAAATAGAGACCTTTTTAAAGAAAACAGGGTTTATGTGGTAAACCTCCTGTCTTCGCCTGGAGCCGGCAAGACCTCCCTTATAATAGAGACCATAAAAAAACTAAAAGACAGATATAGTATAGGGGTGATTGAAGGGGATATAGCCTCAACCCACGACGCGGAAAAGATAAGAAGATACACCAGCCAAGTGGTGCAGATAAACACCGGAGGCAGCTGCCATCTAAATGCTTCCATGATAAACAAGGCCATAGAAAAACTAAACCTGGCTAAAATAGATCTGCTTTTTATAGAAAATGTTGGCAATCTCATATGCCCTGTAGGTTTTGACTTGGGTGAGGACAGCATGGCGGTAATATCATCGGTGAGCGAGGGTGATGATAAGCCGGTTAAATATCCCAAGGTTTTTATAAAAAGCGATTTGATACTGCTGAACAAAATTGATATGTTGGGCCTGGCTGATTTCAATAAAGATTTTTTTACCGGAAAAATCAGGGAGCTAAACACCAGGGCAGAGGTTTTTGAACTCTCCTGCATAAAGGGCACCGGCCTCTCTGATTGGACGGACTGGATAAGCGCTGCAGCTGATAATAAATAAGGGCAGAAGGGCTGTTTGCGCTGATATTGCATTGACAAGGGGATAGCAAGGTGATATATTGTTACAAACCTATTACAAAGTAATGGGGAAGTCGATCAGGGTGCATATAAAAAACAAGGAATTATTTTAGATGATGGGCAAAAAATTAGAGAAAAAAGAAGAGAAATTAAATACATTAGAGTTTATATCTCATGAACTGAAAGGAATCCTTGGCTCTACCATAATGTGCATATATTCCATAAGGCAAGGGTTTTTGGGGATGATAAACTTTAAACAGAAAAAAACCCTGGATACCGCTATCAGGAACCTCAGGAGGCTTGAAGCTACCATAAAAGACTATATGGATTTCTCAAAGATCGAGGATGAGAGTTTTGATGTAAAAAAAACTGAGATCAACCTAAACGAAGATGTCATAAGAGAAATAAAAGATGTTTATATGGCTGAGATCTTTGAGAAAAATATGGTATTTGAAAACAGGGTCCCCAGATCGGTAACCGTGAAGGCAGATAAGACCCTGATGGGCACAGTTTACAATAACCTGGTCGGAAATGCAGTAAAATATGGTTCAGACGGCGGAA
>PWSB01000094.1 GCA_003563375.1 Actinomycetota bacterium
CAACTTTTTTTAATAGGTCAGCGCAAACCAAGCCTTTTGGCAGTCCCTTGGTCCACCTCATATTTCCCAGTTACATTTATTTTAACCCCCTTCAGGTAATCCACATTGGTAGCCGTTATAAATGTCTGGAACCTGTCTTCAAGTTTTTTGATGAGCAGCTGTTTTCTGGTCACATCAAGCTCAGAGAGCACATCGTCCAATAAAAGTATGGGCGGTTCACCCAATTTCTTAAAAATATATAGAAGTTCCCCTAGCCTAAGGCATAATGCGGCCAATCTCTGCTGGCCCTGAGACCCAAAACTCCTCAAATATTTTCCTTCAAGAGCAAGGGAGATATCATCCCTGTGGGGGCCTATGGTGGTGGTAGCAAGAGACAGATCCTTTTTTAGGCAACTCTCCATATTATTTTCATAGTGTACCCGGATATCTTCAAGGCCTTCTTCGGTACGGTTCCTTTGCCAGCTGGCAACATATCCCATTTGGGCTTTACCTCCAAAAAAGTATTCCATCTGCAGTGAAAATTCATCTTTTATGGCATTTACCAAATTATTACGGTGTTCCATAATTGCTGTCCCGTAACCTATAAGCTTTTCATTCCATGCTAGAAGGGTAGGATTTAAAGGGTCCTGAGCCTGCCTCATACTTTTTATAAGGGAATTTCTCTGCATCAGGGTTTTATGGTATTTTATCCTGAGCTCAGTAAAACCTTTAACCGTCCTGTCAAGGATTCCATCCAAATAAGCCCTCCTAAAAGAAGGGCTTCCCTTTACCAGGTTAAGGTCATCGGGAGAAAATATGACTACAGGTAAGATATTTATAAAATCAGCTTTTTTTCTCCTGTAACCCTTATTTATCCTTATCTTATAGGTGTCATCCCTTCTAAGCTCTATTTCTATAAGAGTCTCTTTGGTCTTGGACAGGGTATAGGCTCTAAGCAATGCAAAATCTTTTTCAGCCTTTATAACCTCTTTGGTGGAGGAGCCGCGATGGGATCTCCCGCTGGAAATATAATATATGGATTCAAGAAGGTTGGTCTTTCCCTGGCCATTATCCCCTATTATCAGTATAGTGCCTTTATCAAAATTTATATCCGCTTGCTCGTAATTCCTAAAATTTTTTAACTCTAATCTCTTTAAAATCATAGAAACAATCTTAGGCCTAACCGCACCCGCTGCATGAATTACAGGATCCAGAACAGCTGGAACTGGTTCCGGCTGACCTGGAGCTTGAAGCCTTTACACTTACCCCTGAAAATACCCTGGCCACATTTTGGCTTCCGCAGTGCTCACATCTAATATCGCTGTCTGCCCTCATAATCAATTCAGAAACTTCGCCACAATCATTACATCTATAATCTGCAAACCTCAATTGAAGAACCTCCGTTTTATCAAAATCTATATGATAGTAAGTTTACAATGAATCTGTTAAAAATTCATCTCCTTGCCCGCCCAGCCTTATAAGCTTCTGGAATTGTAAAAAAAAATAGCTTATCATATTTTTATTATTAAAAATTTATTAGGAGCCCGTATGGAAATCGACATAAAGACCTATATTCCGGGAAAGATAGTCTGCGTTGGAATGAATTACAGCTGCCATATAAAAGAGCAGGATGGGAGGTTCCCTGAAAGCCCGGTCCTTTTTTCCAAAGCCAATAGCAGCATAATAAAGGACGGGGATAAGATAGTCTACCCCCAAGAAGTGGATGAGCTGGATTATGAGGTGGAGCTTGCAGTCATAATCGGCAGGCAGGCCTCCAGGATAAGGGAAGAGGAAGTATACGATCATATTTATGGATATACAATACTAAATGATATAACCGCAAGAGACATACAAAGGACTGAAGGGCAGTGGTTCAGGGCAAAAAGTTTTGATACCTTTGCTCCCATCGGTCCCCATATAGTCCTTGCAGAAGATATAGGAAATCCCCAAGACCTTAATCTACGTTCATATGTAAATTTTGAGCTCAGGCAGGATTCAAACACCTCATCGATGATATTCGGTATAAAAAGATTAATATCCTACATTTCACATTCCATGACCCTGATGGCCGGAGATCTCATTGCGACAGGTACACCTGCGGGGGTAGGGGTTTTTATGAAAGATAAAAAACTCCTAAACCCCGGAGATGAAATAACCTGCGAGATAGAAAAAATAGGTAAACTTACCAATCTGGTAGCCTCCTGATGGCTGAGCTTGTGGAAATATTTATAGGTTCCATGGTTGTAGGGTTTTCGGGAGCTTTGGTCCCCGGGCCCATGCTGACCCTTACCGTTTCAAGCGCGGCCCAAAAAGGTTTTTGGTCTTCCTTTTATATATCACTTGGCCATTCCATACTTGAGCTTATTCTGGTTGTAAGCTTTTTTTTAGGCCTCCTAAGATATCTGGATAACCACCTTCTGATGAAGTCGATAGGCCTGCTGGGCGGTCTGGTCTTGCTGTACCTGGGAATAAACACCATATACTCCCTTGCCAAAAAGAAGATTTCTATAGACCTTGGCAAGGCAGGGCCAAAGGACATGACAGCCAGATACTTTTCTGCAAACTTTATTCTGAAAGGGGCAGCGGTAAGCTTGATAAACCCCTACTGGTATATATGGTGGGTCAGCATAGGAGCAGCCTTTATGGTAAGGAGCATGGATTTAAATGTTGCGGGAGTAGGATCTTTTTTCCTTGGCCATATAAGTGCTGATTTTGTATGGTTTATGTTTATCGGCTTTCTAGTACACAGCGGAAGAAAATTTTTCAACCAGAAAATATACCGCATCATTCTGCTTTTGTGCGCTATCTTTTTGATTTATCTAGGCATTAGATTCATTACCGATTTCATCAGATAAAAACTGGTTTTTTGCTTTTAGGAATATATTTAACCTTTTGGTAGAATAAGGAAAGGAGGCAAAAAAAATGAAAAAAGTGATTGTTTATTCCACACCGCAATGTCCCTATTGCAGGATGGTAAAAGATTATCTTGAAGAAAAAAATATCAGCTTTGATGATTTCGATATTAGTTCTGATAAGAAAAAACGCGACCAGATGGTAGAAAGGTCGGGACAGATGGGTATTCCTGTTATCGACTTTGGGAAAAAAGTCATCATTGGTTTTGAGAGGAAAGAAATAGACTCAGCTATTGAGGAGTTGAAAAATGAATAGGATAATCTTGTATTCGACAGAAAGCTGCCCTTACTGTTTAAGGGCAAAAGACTATCTTCGATCGAAGGGAGTTAAATTCGAAGAAATTGATGTCAGCCGGGACAAGAAAGAATTAGATAAAATGATTAAAAAAACCGGACAGATCGGTGTCCCGGTCATAGATATGGGGGGAAAGATCATAGTGGGGTTCGACCAGAAAGAGATCGATGGGCAATTAAAGGCAGAAGATAAAAGCTGAGATGGCCAAGATCTTTAGTGAAGAAAATATAGGATGCACTGACTTCAAAGATAGAGTGGTGAGGTTTGCCTTTGGCCAACAGGGAAAAATTGAAACTGAAGGCCTAAATCTTGGTATCGTAGAGTTTAAAACAACAGCAGAGGCAAGTCCCCACACCCATGAAGTGGAGGAAGCCCTGTATGTGCTCTCAGGAAAAGGTAAGATCAAAATAGGGGATTTTGTATTTAACATTAAAAAAGGTGATTTCGCTCATATCCCCTCCGGCAAAAGCCATCTAATAATAACAGATAAGCTACAAAGCTTAAAAATATTCTTTGTCTTTGGGGGAAAGACCTACATTGATCACTGATTTTTAAGTACCCTCAACCCATTAAATATTACCAGTATCGAAGTCCCCACATCTGCTATGACTGCCATCCATAACCATGCCAGGCCGCTTGCGGCAAGGGCCAAAAAAATTACTTTTACAGAAATGGCGATGATTATGTTCTGCCTGATAATACTCATCATTCTCTGGGCTATCTTGCAAATAAAGGGGATTTTTGCCAGCTCATCCTTCATCAGGGCAATATTAGCACTTTCCAAAGCTACCCCGGTCCCCCCTCCTCCCATGGCAATCCCTATTTTTGCCCTGGATAATGCAGGAGCATCATTTATACCGTCCCCCACCATAACAGTATGGGGGTAAGTCTTTTCAATATCTTCTAGATGGCTTATCTTATCCTCGGGCATCAATTCCGAAAAGCATTGATCGATATGAAGCTTTTTGCATACTTCGCCAGCGGCCTCCCTATTATCGCCTGTGAGCATGATTATCTTCTTGGCTCCCATACCCTTTAGCTCTGCTATGACATCCGAGGCTTCGGGTCGGAGTGAATCTTTTATGCCGAAGACAGCTAAGGTCTTTTCCTCATCGCCCAGATAAACCGCTGTCTTATTGGCTGATTCCAGTTTTTGTGCATCCCTGTCAACCCCAGGGTCACAGATCTTTTTATCCCTAAAAAAAGAATGGTTCCCAATATAATATTTTTTACCTTCTACCTCTGCTTCAAAACCCTGGCCTGAAACCGCTCTTGCATCAGAAGCCTGGAGGCCCGCTGCTCCCTTGGAAAGCGCATATTCTTTTATTGCTTTCCCAAGGTGATGTTCTGATAGTTCTTCTATGGCATAAGCTACGGCTAACGATCTCTTATTCCCATGATAGGCTATAAAATCGGTTACCCGGGGTTTTCCAAGGGTAAGTGTGCCTGTCTTATCGAAGATAAATGCCTGGGGCCTGTTCATGCCCTCTAAATAAGTCCCCCCTTTTATAAGCACGCCGTTTCTTGCCGAAAGGCTCAAGCCCGAGACTATGGTTATAGGTGTCGAGATGACCAGGGCACAGGGACAGGAGATCACCAGCACCACCAGTGAACGGTATATCCACTCAGGCCAGGGGAGATTGAATACCAAAGGCGGCAGAACAGCGATTATAACAGAAATACCGATGACTATCGGGGTATACACTTTGGCAAAACGGTCCACAGCCCTCTGGCTTCTGGCTTTCCTGGCTTGTGCCTTTTCTACCAGCTGCTTGATCCTGGATACTGTGGAATGGCTGAAATCTTTTAAGACTTCTGCTTTGAGGGCCCCATTTCCGTTTATGCTGCCCGCATATATTCTATTTCCCTTATCTTTCTTAACAGGTGCGGACTCACCGGTTAGAGGAGACTGGTTGACATAAGATGTGCCTTCGGTCACCCTGCTGTCTAGCGGTATTCTTTCACCGGGCTTTATATAAATTATCTGCCCCGCATTTACATCCCTTACCTTTTTCTTTACAAGCCTGCCAGATATATTGACATTGGCATATTCCGGTGAAAGGTCCAGCAGGGACCTGACTGCATTCCTTGCCTTGTTTTCAGAGAAAGTCTCCAGGGTATTAGCGATATTAAATAGAAGGACCACCACAGCACTTTCTATAAATTCCCCGATTACAAAGGCCCCTACTGCAGCAATAGTTACCAGAAAGTTCATGTTAAAACTAAGCCGGGCCAAAGCTTTCAGGCCTTTATAAGCAGTAAAAAAAAGACCGGTTGCTACAGCAGCCAGAAAAAGTGCCCTGACTGCAAGCACAGGACCGCTTACCAGGTAAAAACCAATAGCGTATAAGGTTAAAAAAGCTGATACTATGGTCATGGCGAGTTCTGTTTTTTTTCTTGTGGCTGGCTTCATCTCAATATGGCTCCACATGGATCAATATATTTTCTATATTTTTCATCCTTGTCTTTATCAGGTCTTCTACCTCGGAGATAATCTTATGCGCATCCTCTATTTTAAGGCTTGCTTTCAGCCTGCAATGGAAAGCTACATGGTAATAGCTGTCTTTTTTTAAAACCGAAAAATTATGGCATGTATCCGGATTTATATAAGGGGCAATATAGCCTTTTATCTTTTCAATAAGCCTCTCGGATTGGCTGGTAACATCATCCCAGCCTTCCTGTGGAGATATGTCTTCGGCATGTATGTATATCCTTCTTAAGTTCTTGACTTTCCGTTTCAGTTTTTCTTCTGTGTCTTTGGTCAGGGCCTCGACCTCCCCGAGCTTTAAATCCCTGGAAAGTTTCACATGCAATGACACGTCTATTGCCTCCCCTACAGAATAGATGTATATATTATGGATATCCTCTATCTCAGGCTGGTTTAGGGCCAGCCCTTTTATGTTATCAGAAACATTCTCATCCTCTGTTCCAGGCCTTATCTCTACAATTATGTTGGAATCTGGAAAATCTTTTTTTATTCTTTTTCTGACATTCTTTTTTATGTTCTCAGCCTGGGACAGGTAAAGGTTGTAGGGTGTGGATAAGTCCAGGTTGATGAATTTTATGCCCCCCACTTCATGTACTTTGAGCTCATTTATGTCTTTTACCTCTTGTATGCCTGCTACCGCATCCTTGAGCTTCGCAGTGACTTCCATGGGTATATAGTCCAAAAGATTCCTTATCACTATCCTGGACAACCTGAAACTTAGAAAGATGACCACTAGGGCAACTAAAACCGAAGCTATGGGATCAGCCAGGGAAAAGCCTGCCCTAGCCAGTATAAGGCCTCCTATGACCACCACAGAGCTTACAATATCTCCGCTATAATTGATAAATTCAGCCCTGAACGCGAATGAATGGTATTTTTTTGAAGCATTTCTAAGCAGGATGACCCTTATGGTATTAAGGATCACCGACACCCCCAGTACCAGGAATATGGGCCAGGGCAGAAATAATTCGAAGTCCCTGTATATCAGCCTCAGCACTGACCTGTATATTATAAAAATACACAGCCCGGTGATGATTACAACCTCGATAAAAGCCGAGAAATTTTCATATTTACCATGACCGTAGGTATGGTCGGGATCAGCAGGCCTGCTGGACAACCTTATGGCCAAAAAAGTTATGAATACGGTGACCAGGTCCAGGCCATTATTCAATGCTTCCGAGAATATCCCTAGGCTGTTCGAATAATATGCTGCCGCTACCTTTATAATCACCAAAAAAATGGAAATGCCCAGAGAGAATGCGGCAATCCTTTTTTTGTTAGTTCCATGTAAGTCTTTTTTTTCCATAATGGCCAGCTCACTTACTATATTTTAATAGCTTGCCATATTTCTGTAAAACAAGCTTAAGTATCAGGCATCATAAGTTTTATTGTTAGCTATTATACTGTTATTATTAAATATATGAATCAGAACAAAACAAAGGGAGGAGCCTGGTTGTGCAAGATAAAAAAAAGAAGCTTTCCATGGTAGTTTTCAGCGGTGATATGGATAAGCTTATGGCAGCTTTCATCATAGCCACGGGGGCCGCAGCTTCGGATATGGATGTCACCATGTTCTTTACTTTCTGGGGGCTCCGGGCACTAAAGAAGAAAAAAAGGACAGGAAAAAGCTTTTTGGGCAAGATGATGGGTTTTATGGAACGGGGGGATATCAGCGGAGCATCCCCTTCAAAATACAGTTTAGGCGGTATGGGAAGGCGTCTATTTAACCGCATGATGAGATCAAAAAAAGTCGTATCCCTGCCACAGTTAAGGGATATGGCCATTGAAATGGGTGTCCATCTTTATGGCTGCCAGATGAGTATGGGGGTTTTAGAGATCTCCCAAGAGGATATGATAGACCAGGTAGAGGCATGCGTAGGAGTAGGTTTCTTTATTGAAAAAGCCCAGGAATCAGATGTGAGCCTATTTATTTGAGTCCAAAAAACAGGAACTGTCTTCAGCAAAAAGATCGCCGGTAAATGCAAGGGCCCGGCCCCTGCAACCGCCGCATATAGACTTATAGGTGCATTCAGAGCATTTTCCCTTTAATGTGTCCCTGTTCCTGAGCTTTTTTAATATTTCATGGCTGTCCCATATGCCGGAGAGATTACCATCCCTAACATTTCCCAGGCTTACCTCCACAAAGGGACACGGCCAAAGTTCTCCGTCGGCCTTTACATACAAAAGGCCCCTGCCGGCAGTGCAGCCGTGGAAAAGCCTTTGGGCTGCCCATAGCCAGGCCCCTTTATTCTTCCGGCTCTTTTCCAAGAGGTGGGCCCAATACTGGGGGCCTGCTACCGGTTCGATGATTACCCTAGAATTCTTTTGTATCGTTTCCAGCGTCCTTAAAAGCCTGCCGTTGTTCTCCCTGTTAAGCGATGCATCTTTTATATAACCTCCCCTGCCTACAGGGACCAGCTGGTACATCAGCATTATAGCTGAACCCAGGCTGTCTGCCATAAAAACCAACTCCTCAAGCTTATCAAAATTATATTCCATTACGGTAGTGTTGACCTGAAAAAGGATCCCTGCATCTTTTATTGCCTTTATGCCCTTTAATGCATCACCGTAAGCATGGTGGTTGTTCCTGATCTTGTTGTTTACGGCTGGATCAGCCGAATCAAGGCTTACAGCTATCCCAGCCACTCCTGCTTTTTTTAGTTCAAATGCCAGGGAAGGTGTTATCAGGGTGCCGTTTGTAGCCAATACATTGACCAACCCCCTTTTTTTGGAATAATGAAGAAGATCGACGATATCCTCCCTTACAAGTGGTTCGCCTCCTGTATATACCAGCATCCTAAACTGGGGGATACCAGCTAGCTGGTCTATTACCTTTTTGGCCTCTTTAGTAGAGAGCTCATCTTTTAGCCTTCCTCCCCCATGGGTGTGGCAATGTATGCAGTTAAGGTTGCAAGCATTGGTGACTTCCCATGCAGGGTGTGCTGGAAACCCGATACAGCCCATCCCTATTGCACCCGCAGCAACCGGCAGGGAGGCCATGCCATATGAAGTAAACCAGGATCTGGCCCTGTTCCAGCCCGATATATTTTTAAATAGAAGAAAGCTTGCCGCCTGCCTGGCTACCATAGTGGGAGGCCAGAATATATTTTTAAAGCCCACTACCCCACACCTCCTATTGCTATACCCAGAAGGTAAGAAAGGGATATTCCGATATTGGTTAAAATTGTCAGCCCGCTTAAAACAGCCTGCATCCGCGGACTATGATATTTTTGCCGTAAAACTTGCGTTATTGAAAAAATGTTGGCTATAAAAAATGGTATGCTCATATAAAGGCTTAAGATGGGAGCACCCATAATAACGGAGACCGCCAAAAATGACCAAGCCATCACCCCAGCCAAGAGATATAGCCTCTGAGACCTTTGCCTCCCTACCCTTACCACCAGGTTCCTTTTTTTAGAAAGACGGTCTGCCTCATAATCTGCAAACTCATTTATGAGTATTACATTGAATATGCTTAAGCCAATAGGTATGGAGATCCAACTGGCCAGAGGCAGGATATCCTGGACCTGAATATAATAGGCAGCCGCTATTGGAAGCCAGCCATAAGAGAGTCCTATCATTATTTCTCCAACCCCCTTGGATACCCACCTGAAGGGAGGAGAAGAATAAAAAAAACCAAAAAATATTCCGACAATTCCCAGAGGTATTGTCCAGGGCCCGGTATTTAGGACAAATTGAAGGACAGACCCAATTAATGCAGCGATAAACAGGCTCATATATGATGCAGCCAGAGCAATTTTTGGTGGAATCTTTTGCTGTGCTATGACCTGGCTGCCGCCAGAGAAGGGATTTTTTCCCATCTTTGCTGAAAGCCTGTCTTCCTTTATATCAAAATATTCTCCATTATAATAGGTTGAAAGCATGATAGCTATAACCCCTAAGACGGCTAGCATAAAGGCTGGCCATCTAAACATCCCCTGGACCCGGTAAGCCAGCAGAGAGCCAATTAAAAAAGGAAGTATACCCACTATATGGAAAGGGGGCCTGGACATCAAAATTATATTTTTAAAAAACTCTTTTTTCAAATACAACCTCCATAAGCTAAACATTTTATAAAAATGCTTTTGTCCTGTGAAGCTTTAATAGATGAAAGGGATAAGTATTTTTCTATCCTGGGGATAATCGGAAAACTTTTTTTTATACCATCTGTGATTGGATAATGCCCTAGGAAACAGGTTGGCAACTGTAAACAAAGCAAAGGCCAGCCCGGCCGGGGACCAGGTAAGTATTGCCCAGCCGATCCATTCAAGCATCTCGCCCAGGTAATTAGGGTTTGAGACAAACCTAAAAAAACCCCTGTCGGGTATGCTGTAGCCGTTTCCGTCCATCATTCTTAATTTCCTCAATACGGAATCTGAATGTATGTTCACAACAAGCCCGGTAAAAAACAAAGCAAGCCCTATCATAAAAGGAGGCCTGGCCAGCCAGCTAACAGAATAGGGTGATGAAAAATAAAAGAGATACCTTCCGTTAAGATAAGCATTGATGCTGTTAAAAACAAGGGCAAAGATGATAAGCAGCAGAGGGAAATTCTTCATGCCTCCCCTCATCAATATAGGGTATATGAAAGCCCGATGTATATAGTGGGTCATCCAGATCAAGAAAAATACTATTGCTGCAGTATTTGCTGTACGGCTGCCGATGACAAATATAAAAGCCATGACAAAGACCGCGGGGGATTCCATTATCATCCAGCCAAGCCTTGCATTTGTCTCCAGGCCCCATCCCTTCCTGTAATGCCTTCCATAAGGGGCCTTTATGAAAAACAGGACAAAGAATACAGCCAGGCTGCAGATAAAGACTGCATATAGAAGAATATTATAAACCAAAGACTCATCCATAAGACCATTTCCTCTTATCCGGCTCTATTTGAGCCGGGATGTATCGTTTTGAACTATTTTATATATATTACTATAATATGACCATTGATACATAAAAAAGGAGCAATAATTGAAAAGCTTTGTCTTCCATAACCCTACCAAAATAATTTTCGGCAAGGAAACTGAAAAGAAGGTAGGCAGCGAGGTAAAGAAATATGCGGATAAAATCCTTTTGCATTATGGAGGGGGAAGTATAAAAAAATACGGGATATATAAAAGGGTCATGGATTCTTTGCATAGAGAGAAGATCAGGGTTATAGAACTTCCCGGTGTGAAACCCAACCCGGTCCTGGGAATGGTAAACCAGGGTATAGATATTTGCAGAAAAGAGGGTATAAAATTCATTTTATCGGTAGGAGGGGGAAGTGCAATAGATTCCGGCAAAGCAATCGCTCTAGGGGTGCCCTACAAAGGGGATGTATGGGACATACTGAGAGGAGAAAAAAAACCAGCAGGCGCTTTGCCCACAGGAGCAGTCTTAACCATACCTGCAGCGGGCAGCGAATCAAGTGATGTCACCGTTATCACAAATGAAAAGGAGCTTATTAAAAAAGGTTATCACCACAGCCTGATAAGGCCGCGGTTTGCGGTACTAAACCCTGAGTTCACATTTACCCTGCCTAAATTCCAAACAGCCGCCGGAGCAGCTGATATTATAGCCCATGTACTGGAAAGATATATTACCCATACCAAAAACGTCGACCTGACTGACAGGCTTTGTGAATCTACTATGAAAACGGTTATAAAAAATGCTCCTGTTGTTATCAAAGATCCCGGGCATTATCCTGCCAGGGCCGAGATAATGTGGGCAAGCACGCTGGCGCATAATGGTATATTGGGCACCGGCAGGGAGGAAGACTGGGGAACCCACAAAATAGGCCATGAGCTTAGTGCCTTATATGATATAACTCACGGAGCTTCATTGGCAATCGCCTTTCCAGCCTGGATGAAATATGTATATAGGAAAAATATACCATTATTTGCCCAATTCGCTTCCAGGGTCTTTAATCTGGGGACAGACTACTTTAACCTGGAGAAGACCGCGCTAGAGGGGATTGAAAGCCTTATTGGGTTTTTTAGATCAATCGGGCTTCCCACCAGGTTAAAAGAAGCAGGCATCCCGGATGACAGGTTCGAGGAGATGGCAGATAAACTTGTAGCCACCGGTCCCAAGGGAAGTTTTTATAAATTGCATGCAGAAGATGTAGTAAACATATTAAAGATAGCCAGATAGGGAAAGGAATGCCATGAAAGAAATATTTGAAAGAAGAAGCATAAGGAAATACCAACAGAAGCCTGTAACAGATGAATTGCTTGAACAG
>PWSB01000029.1 GCA_003563375.1 Actinomycetota bacterium
AGCGCTTTTCTTGCACATCTGACCGAGAGCGGCAGATGGCTCAAGACATCCCCGTCAAGCTGCACCCCAAGGCTCTTCTTGTCTACACCCTGTTCATCTTCTATATCCACCTCTATCTGGCTGCGGGTCTGAAAATAGGCCACATCCCTGTAATTTATATGCCTTTTGGTAAAAATGCCTATTATGTTTTTCAAGAAAATAAATTTACTGTATTTTTTAAAAATACAGACATCAAGCAAGCCGTCCCTTACCGAAGCATGGGGTGTTATCTTTGCCAGCGGGTTCCCGTATGATTTTATATTGCTTATTATGCAAAAGTAGCCGTAATGGGCTTTTTTCTCACCTTCGACGCTGACCGTTACCTTTGCCGGCTTATGGAGCAAGAAAGCCCGGACGCCATACAGTATATATGCAAAGACCTTAAGCCTTTTTTTTACCATGATATTTATCTCTGATAGGGCCCTGGCATCAAAGCCGTATGAGCACATCATGATGAAGTATTTTTTTTCATTTATAAGACCGAGGTCAATGGATTTAACATTCTTTTTATCAAAAAGGCTTATCGCTTTTCCGACCGCCAAGGGAATATTCCTTTCTTTTGCGAATGCATTGGTGGTTCCGTAGGGTATTATGCCCAGGGGGATGCCGGTATAGGCCAGGGCATTTGCCGCTTCGTTTATCAGGCCGTCCCCGCCTAGAGCGGTAACAAAATCAATACTTCTTTTCTCTTTTAGCTGGTTTTTTATTTTTCTATATGTCTGGCCTATCTCCCTGCTCTCCACAGCATTGACAGCATGGCCGGCTTTTTTTAATCTTTGGCTAACCTTTTTTAAGACTTTCTGGCTTACCTTGCCGGAAAGGGTGTTGTATACCAGTAGTGTTTTCATATTTATCAATTAATGACCGCATCAGCCAATGCGCTGGGACAGGGACACTTCCTCTCTTCTATTATAAGGGGGATGGACTTAAACAGAAGCTCCCTTAATTTTTCCATGTTCTGGCTAAACATTTTTATTATCTCCTCGGTGGTCACCGGCTTTATTCCCGGAGCCTCCTCAAGCCCTGCGTCATAATCTGTTATAAGGGATATGTTTGCATAACAGATCTCCAGCTCCCGGGCAAGGTATGCCTCGGGATACTGGGTCATATTGACCACCTCCCAGCCCTGGTTTGAAAACCACCTGCTTTCAGCTTTTGTGGAAAACCTTGGCCCCTCTATTACTACCACGGTGCCTCCTTGGTGGCAGGAAAGCCCCATGCCGTCGGCTGCCTTATATATTTTTTCAGCCATTCTGGGGCAGTAAGGCTCTGCTGTAGAGATATGGGTGGTCTTCGGCCCATCATAGTAGGTGTCTTTTCTCGATTTTGTACGGTCAACGAATTGGTCGCAGATCACAAAATCACCGGGCTTTACATGGGGCTGGAGGCTGCCTGCAGCACAAGGCCCGAAAATCTGGGTTACCCCCAGCTCCTTCATGGCCCAGAGGTTTGCCCTGAAGTTTATCTTGTGGGGAGGAATATTGTGATCGGCTCCATGCCGCGGGATAAAAGCTACTTTTATGTCCCCCACATCACCTAAGGTTACTTTATCGGACGGGTCCCCATAAGGTGTCTTTACTTGGACTTTCTCCCTGTGCTCGACAAAAGAATAAAAACCTGACCCGCCGAAAACCCCGACCTGTGCATTTTTTTCGCTTCCCATCAACATCCTTTCTGTTTTAATAGATCCAGCAACGGCACCTTCGGCCTGGCCCCAAAATGGCTTATCGCTTCAGATGCTATTATGCTGCCTGCCATTCCGCAGGTCTTTAAGTCCCCGCCTTTTAGATAGGCGTGTATAAAACCCGAGGCATACAGATCCCCTGCTCCTGTAGTGTCCATAAGCCTTTCAGGTATGTGGACCCCGACATGTATGACACTTTCCCCTTTTATGATAACAGATCCTTCACTGGACCTGGTGACCGCACAGACTGTGTCCAGTTTCTTTGACATCTCTATTGCCTTCTCTAGGTTTGGGGCCTTGAGCAATGCTTTTATCTCCTCTTCGTTTGCAAAAAGGATATCTATATAATTGCCTACTACATCTAAGAATTCCTCCCTGTGACTGTCGACACAATAAGAATCTGAAAGGCTCAACGAGCACATGGCCCCGTATTTCCTGCTTTTTTTTAGCGCTTGATAGACTGCATCCCTGGCACTGGGGCTCTCCCAGAGATATCCTTCCACAAAAGTCATCCTGGTCTCCCTTAGGATATCTTCGTCAATATCTTCAGGCCTAAGAGCCCCGGCAACCCCCAGGCAGGTGTTCATGGTCCGCTGGGCGTCAGGGGTTATAAGTACAACGCAATGGCCTGTGGGGTCTCCATGCCTTGATTTTTTAGTATCGAAATGGACCCCCAGCTCTTTTAAGCTGTCCTCAAAAGCCTTTCCCTGGTCGTCATCGCTCACCTTCCCTATAAAAGCTACCCTGTTATCCAAAAAAGCCAGGCCCGCTATTGTATTTGCTGCAGAACCCCCGGAATTTCTCTCTACTATCTGGACACAGCTGCAAATACGTGTAGAGACCTTCTGGTCTACCAATTGCATCGAGCCTTTTTTTAAGAGATGCTCATCAAGGAATGTCTCTTCGACATTAGCAAGTATGTCCACAATAGCATTTCCAATGCCCACGACTTCAAACCGTTTTTCTTTCATCCTCACCTCAAAAAAATCCAACCGCCATTTATAATATAATATATCAAAATTTACCTTAACTTAAAATCGTATTTTGCCAAACCGGCCCAGTGCTTCATAAAAACCGCCTATTAAACTATAATTAGAAAAAAAGACTGGAGGGCAGGATGGTAAATACCATTGATATAAGGAGCAGCCAGAGGATAGAGCTGATAGATATAACCGGCCGGGTCTCAGAGATTGTATCCGCATCGAAGATGCATAACGGCATAGCCTGCCTTTTTGTGCCCCATACCACAGCCGCCATAACCATCAATGAAGCTGCGGATCCTTCAGTAGTAAAGGATATCATAAAAAAGACAAGCAGCCTTGTCCCCAGGCAAGAAGGATATCTGCATATGGAGGGCAATTCGGATTCCCATATAAAGACCAGCCTTTTCGGGCCCCAGCTCAA
>PWSB01000135.1 GCA_003563375.1 Actinomycetota bacterium
AATTGGTCACTTTTTTTTATCCCGGGCCCATACAGCTGAGATCAGAGCTGAAGCCAGAGCAAGGCCTGCTGCGGCCAGGAATGCCCCCTGCAAGGCAGACTCAAAAGCCTCCTGGGCTCCCAATGCCTCCAATAGTAAGTTGTATCTCAATGTAAATATCGAACCGGAAAGTGCTATTCCCATAACCATGCCCAGGTTTCTCATTGTGGAGATCATTGCAGAAGCTGTCCCCCTTCTGTCTGGGTCCGTTGAGCCCATTATGGCACTGTTATTGGGGGTTATAAAAAGGCCGCTTCCCGCCCCAACCACACAAAGGTATAAGATGATAGTCCGGTAAGGTGATGATGAGCCCAAAGTACTCAAAAGAAAAATGCCTGCAGAGGTTATTACCATCCCTGCCCAAGCCAGCCATCTTGTCCCTATCCTGTCAGACAATATACCGCTTAAAGGTGATATTACCATCACTGCAAGGGGAAAGGAGATAATGATCAAACCGGAGACATAGGGTGAAGACCCAAGCAGGTCCTGAAGGAAGAAAGGCATTATAAGAAGGAATGAATACTGGGCAGTATAGTTAAGGAACAAGGCTGCATTTGAAGCAGAAAAAATCCTTTTGGAAAAAAGGCCAAGGTCCACTATAGGGTTGGCCTTTTTTTTCTGGCGGTAAAAAAATATCCCCATAAGTAGTAATCCCGCAATAAAGGTGACCAATATCCCTATGGAGAAAAATCCAAGCCTCTGGCCCAGGCTGACCGCTAATATAATGGCGGAGATGGAAAAGAAAAAAAGAATCGAGCCCCTTATATCAAACCTTTCCCCATGACTTCCCCTTGTTTGGGGGAGCACCAGGGCTGAATAGGCAAAACCAATGACAGCAAGGGGAATGTTTAAGACAAATACAGCCCTCCAGCCAAAAAATGTGGTTAAATATCCTCCCAGGACAGGGCCAGCTGCAAGGGCTATATATACTACCGCAGCAATTGCCCCCAGATATCTTCCCCTTGAACTTACAGGGGAGCTGGTAGTGATTATAGCCGGAGCTACTGCCATAAGCATCGCCGCTCCTGCGCCCTGCAGTGCCCTGGATGCTATTAGGAAAAGAAGGGAGGGGGAAAGGGCGCACAGAAGAGAGCCTATTATAAATAAAATAAAACCAGAATTGTATACTCTTTTATGGCCCCATATATCTCCAAGCCTGCCCAGGGAAAGAAGAAGACCGGAGATCACCAGAAGATAGGAGATGAGGACCCATTCTACAAGCCCCAGACCTGTATCAAAATATCTGCTTATGTTGGGTAATGCGATCTTTACCATCGCAGAATCAAGGGGAGCTATAAAGCTGCCCAGAGCTATAGCTGAAACTATTTTTAGCCTCTGAGGGATCTTTTTCATCTTTGTCTATATTAACAAAATTTGAAAGAAAACCAGTGATACTAAAAGTTGGAAGAGTAAACAACCTCTTATTGCCCAGCAGACTCCTTGACAGCAAATGACTTTTTTGAATTTATCTGATAAAAAACGCAAGAGGAGTAATTTCCCCTTGCGTTTTATTATGGAGATTTAATCTGACCCTGCTAGCTTCCTATAGGTCTCATACTTTTCCTTGGCATCCTGTTCTGCTTGCTCGAAAAGCTCATCTGCTATCTCCGGGAAGGTCTTGGTAAGTGATGCAAACCTCACCTCTCCCATCAAAAAGTCCCTCAAAGACTTGCTGGGTTCTTTTGAATCCAATATAAAAGGATTCTTATCTTCTTTTTTAAGCAGGGGGTTGTACCTGAACAGATGCCAGTATCCAGACTCTACCGCTTCCTTGGTCCTGGACTGAGTATGGGTCATGCCTGACCTTATTCCGTGGTTTACACAGGGCGCATAAGCTATTATAAGGGAGGGGCCCTTATATGCTTCAGCTTCCCGTATGGCTTTCAGCGTCTGGTTTTTATTTGCCCCCATTGCAATTTTGGCCACATATACATAACCATATGTGGTAACCATAAGGCCAAGGTCTTTTTTCTTTACCTTTTTGCCGGAGGCAGCAAATTTTGCCACTGCTCCCAGCTGTGTAGCTTTGGAAGACTGGCCCCCTGTATTAGAGTAGACCTCTGTATCGAACACGAAGACATTGATGTCTTCTCCGGAAGCAAGCACGTGGTCAAGGCCGCCATAACCTATATCATATGCCCAGCCGTCCCCGCCAAAGACCCATACGGATTTTCTGATGAAATAATCTTTTAGGTCCAGCAGCTGGTTCCTTAACCTGTCTGCCTCTTTGTTTCGGATCTCTTTTTCAAGAAGTTCCACCATCCTTGGATAAAGTTTTTTGGTCTTCTCCCCGTCATTTCTGTTCGCTATCCATTCGGAGAGGACCTCTTCAAGCTGGTCTCCTGCTCCTAGTTCAACAAGCTCTCTTGCAAGGTCTTCTACCTTGGCCATAATCTGATTATTTCCCAGGGCCATCCCATATCCGTATTCCGCATTATCCTCAAAAAGGGAGTTTGCCCAGGCAGGCCCCCTTCCTTCATGATTGGTGGTATATGGAGTAGATGGCGCGGAGCCGCCCCATATCGAGGAGCAGCCGGTGGCATTTGATATCATCATCCTGTCTCCATAAAGCTGGGTTATAAGCCTTGCATAAGAACTTTCGCCGCAACCTCCGCAGGCGCCGCAGAACTCAAATAATGGTTTCTTAAACTGCGAGCCTTTAAGAGAAGTAGGTTCCATGACATCTTCTTTTGGAGACAGGCTCAATGCATAGTCCCAGTTTTGCTTTTCATGTGCCTGTGTATTTGGAGCCATCATCTTTAAAGCCTTGTCCTTGGGGGGACAGGTCTCTGCACAGTTTCCGCATCCGGTACAATCCAGAGGGCTGATCTGTATCTTAAATTTGTAATCTTTTAGGCTTTTACCTTTGGCATCCAGCATCTCAAAGCTTTCAGGGGCATCCTTTGCTTCTTCTTCTGTAAGCAGGAAAGGCCTTATTACTGAATGCGGGCATACATAAGCGCACTGGTTGCACTGTATGCAGTTTTCTTTTATCCAATGGGGCACTTCCACGGCTATCCCACGTTTTTCATATGCTGCTGTGCCCTGGGGGAAGGTGCCGTCTTCGGCTCCCACAAACTGGCTTACCGGTATCTCGTCGCCTTCCTGCCTGTTTATGGGGATAAGAACCTCTTTTATAAAGTCCGGTGCATCCTCTTTTTGGACCTTTTCTTCTTCAGCGTCCTTCCAGGAATCAGGTATATCTACCCTTATAAGGTCTTCTATCCCTCTCTCCACCGCCTGGTAATTCATCTCTACAATATTTTTACCCTTTCTCCCGTATGATTCTTCAATTGCTTTTTTAAGAAGTTTTACAGCTTCATCAAGTTCGATGACTTTTGCAATTTTGAAGAAAGAAGCCTGCATTATCATATTTATCCTGTTGCCAAGACCGATGTCCCTTGCTATGTCTGTGGCATTTATGATATAGAAATCAATATTATTCTCGGCCATGTACCTTTTCATATCTGCCGGCAGCTTTTCTTCAAGCTCTTCTTGGCCCCACCGGCAGTTCAATACAAATTTGCCACCGTCCTTTAAGCCTTTTAGCAGGTCATACTGGCCTACATAAGCCTGGTTGTGGCAGGCAATATAATCAGCCTGCTGTATAAGATAGGTGGATTTTATCTTATTCTTTCCGAACCTCAGATGGGAGATGGTAAGCCCGCCAGACTTTTTGGAGTCATACTGGAAATACCCCTGGGCATACATGTCTGTATTGTCTCCGATTATCTTAATGGCATTTTTGTTCGCTCCCACTGTGCCGTCTGAGCCAAAGCCCCAGAACTTGCACATTATGGTCCCTTCAGGCTCGGTCACTATATCTTTTTTTATTTCAAGGGATGTGTTGGTGACATCATCGACAATCCCTATGGTGAAACCGTTTTTAGGCTCATCTTTTTTAAGGTTGTCAAAAACAGCCTTTATCTGTGAAGGGGTAGTATCCTTTGAGCCAAGCCCGTACCTACCGCCTACTATAAGCGGCCTTTTGTCCATATCAAAGTACATGGTCTTAATATCCTCATAAAGAGGCTCTCCAAGCGCGCCAGGCTCTTTGGTCCTGTCCAGTACTGCGAGCCTTTCAACAGATGAAGGCAGCGCCTCCATAAAATGCTTGGCAGAAAAAGGCCTGTAGAGATGCACTTTTAGCAGCCCTACCGCCTCTCCGTTGCCGTTAAGATAATCAATGGTCTCTTCTATGGTATCGGTAACAGATCCCATAGCCACGATCACATGCTTGGCATTGGGGTCGCCATAATAATTAAAAAGGCTGTAATCCCTTCCGGTTACCTTGCTCACCTGCCGCATATAATCCTCCACGATACCGGGGACTCTCTGGTAGAAGGTGTTGGAGGATTCCCTGGATTGGAAGAATATATCCGGGTTCTGAGCCGTCCCCCTGGTCACAGGATGCATGGGGCTTAGGGCTCTATTCCTAAAATCTTTTATGGCTTCCATATCTACCATCTTTTTAAGGTCTTCATAATCCCAGGTCTCTATCTTCTGGACCTCGTGAGAGGTCCTGAACCCGTCAAAGAAGTGGAGGAACGGTATCCTTGACTTGATAGCTGAAAGATGAGCTACAGCTCCCAGATCCATTACTTCCTGCACCCCTCCGGAGGCAAGCAGGGCAAAACCTGTCTGTCTTGTAGACATGACATCAGAGTGATCACCGAATATGGAAAGGGCATGGGTTGCCACTGCTCTAGCGCTTACATGAAAAACCCCCGGCAGAAGTTCCCCGGATATCTTGTACATATTGGGTATCATCAATAAAAGACCCTGGGAAGCGGTAAAAGTAGAGGTAAGGGCGCCAGCCTGCAAAGAGCCGTGGACTGATCCGGAGGCACCTCCTTCAGATTGAAGTTCAACTACATTTACTTCCTGGCCAAAAATATTTTTTTGGCCGTATGCAGACCATTCATCAATGTTTTCTGCCATCGGCGAGGATGGAGTGATAGGGTAGATCGCAGCTACCTCGGTAAATGCATAAGCTACATGTGAAGCTGCGGTATTTCCATCCATGGTTTTCATTTTTTTCATAATTCTTCTACTCCTTTTAGAAAATTATATTGTATAGTCCTTGATAATAGGTTCTTTGCTCAAAAGTATATCCACATACTGGCCACGCTGGTAAGCAAAGGGGCTGGATAAGTTTTTCCTGGACATCTTTCCCCTAAAATCATCCAGGTTTTTGTATCCTTTTGATTCCATCCAGTCTTCAAGCTCTTTGAGCATGTGGGTTATATGGGTGATCTTATTTTTATATATTGCCGTGACACACTGTATAGCGGTGGCTCCTCCCAGTATCATCCTAACCACGTCCTTTCCGGTAAAGATGCCTGTACTGCTGCATATATCGGCCTCGATGTTCTTATAGAGAAGGCCGGTATACCTTAAAGGCAGCCTGTAGTCACCTTTGCTGCTAAGATAGAAACGGCTTGAGTGCTCTTCTTTTTCTATATCGATATCCGGCTGGAACAAACGGTTAAAGATCACCAGGGCATCTATGCCCAGCCCATCCATTTCCTTTATGACGTTAAGCGGGTTGGTGTAGAAAAAGCTAAGCTTGACGCTTACCGGTATGGACAGGTTTTTTTTGACTTCCTCTATGATCTCATAGTGTGTTTTCTTTATGGATGTCCCTTCCAATTCAATATCATAGGGCACGGAATAAAGATTGATCTCCAGTCCATCGACACCTGTTTCTTCGATCTTTTTTGCATAATGTACCCAGACGTCCTGATTTATGCAGTTTAGGCTTCCGATAAGGGGTATGGATATGGCCTCCCTTATTTTCTCCAATTGGTACAGGTGTTCTTTGGGCCCTGCATGATGGATGTTTGGAAATACATCTATCATCTCCCAGTGCCTGTCATCATACTCCTGCGCCCTGTCTACAAGCTGCAATTCTTCCAGCTCTATCTGTTCTTCAAACAGGGAACGGTACACTATGGCCCCAGCCCCGGCTTCCTGCATCCTCTTAATATTCTCTATGTTAGCCATCAGATTATTTGCCCCTATTATTATAGGGTTTTCCAGCTCTAAGCCCATATAAGTCGTATTTAATCTGGCCAAAACAAACCTCCTTTTTTTTGAAGCAATCACCTATTATTTTAGCACCAAAAAAACCCGGATTGCAGAAGTTAATAATTTGCTGCTTTTAAGTTTTGGACAAATCATTAAATTTTACCATATTTTTCGTTTTACTATAAGGTCAAACCCGGAAGAGATTATGGGTATGCTAAAAAAAATGAGGCCCTGGCTTAAAAAGTAATTGCTAAAATACCCATGCCCTGAATTAAAAAACCAATCCAATAAAAGGCTTAAGCCCAACCATATCAATCCTATTAGGAGCCCTTCACCTGCAAAACCGCTTAAAACCTTCTTAAAATATATGACCAGGAAAAATGTTGCGGGTATTAGCATAAAAAGAAACCTTAAGGCCGAAAATAAGCCGGGGTTGGTGCCGGCCAGCGGTTCTGCAAAAAAGGATGCCCCGAAATAGACTATCCAGACTAAAAAGCCGAAAAATATTATGAGAAAAAATCTTTTCATCAATAAGTACTTTGTATTATTTTTATCTATTTAATAACATAAAACCTTTTAAATCAACACCCCCCCTTAGGGTGAAATCATATCAGGCCGAGGGAATAGAATATTACCCCCGCAGCCCCTGAGGCTAAAAGGATAAACATAGGGTTTAGCTTAAAGACCAACAGCGCAACTGCGCTTACCCCGGCAACTATTGCTGCAAAGGGGTCTATGTGGCCAAAAACAGCTAAAGGCCCTGGGGGCTCTGACCTAAAAAGAGTGTTTCCGGCTACAAAAACCATGGCTGCTATAATTAGAGCCAATATAACCGGCTTTATGCCATAGAGGATCCTTTTTACCAGAAGATGCTCCCTGTGCCTGTAGATGAAATGGGAGGTACCCAATATAAGGACCAGGGAGGGCAGCACCACTCCAAGGGTAGCTATCAAACCTCCCATTATCCCTGCTGTCCTGTAACCTACCAGGGTCGCTGTGTTTACAGCAATAGGCCCCGGAGTCATCTCCGAGATGGATATGACCTGTGTAAATTCCTGGGCTGTGAGCCAGCCGTGGATACTAAGCTCGGCTTCTATCAATGGTATCATCCCGTAACCACCACCAAAACTGAAGAGGCCTATTTTAAGAAAAGATATAAAAAGGTTTAGATAAATCATTTCCTTTTCCTTTTCAAAAGGTTGACCGCGTAGGTCATCAGGCCGACGGCCACCCCCGCTATTATGGCATAGATGGGATGTATATCTGCCCAAAGTATTAACAACAGGGCGCCTATGGCTACCAATATGCTTACCGCGCCTTTTATTGCACTTTTTCCTACCCTTAGGGCAGCTGCTAACAAAAGGGGTACAACTGCTGCCCCTATGCCCCTTAATGCGGCTAGGACCACGCCGGTTTCCATCACAAATATAAACGCTGCCCCTATGAGGGTTAAAATGGTAAAGGAAGGGATAACTACTCCCAGGGTGGCAACCGCAGCACCTGAGAGCCCCCCTACCCTGTAGCCTATGATAGTGGAGGAATTTATAGCCACAGCTCCGGGAAATGATTGGGATATGGCCAAGATGTCCGCCATATCATCGGCGCTGATCCACTTTTTTTTATCTACGACCTCTCTTTCAATCAAAGGGATCATCGCAAAACCGCCTCCAAAAGTAAAGGCCCCGATCCTTAAAAAGATCACAAAAAGCTGAAGTTTTGTCTGGTATGCTCCTATAGCCAGTCCTTTCAAAAATTGATAATTGGGCCCTTAAGGGGCCTCTATCTCCTCAGGGTCTTCTTTTGACCTGGAGATCATCCAGTCATCCGGGGCTGCGGTAAACTGGCTGGCTATCTTTTCAATAGGCAACTTCAAATATCTTCCCTTGCCTGCTGCAGCGATATTTCCATCAGGTAAAAGTATTTCTCCGCTTCCCTCAAAAAATCGCCTGTCCTGTTTGGTCAGCCGGGTTATTGCCTTTAACCTTGTGTTAATAGGTATGGGTTTTTTATACTTGATACTGAACTCAAGAGTGACCCCCCATAGCTGTTGCTTGGTGCCCATGTTTATGTTTCGCCCTATAGCCTCGTCCAGTATGGCAGCGGCTATCCCACCATGAAGCCTGCCTGGATAACCCTGATGTAGTTGCCCAGCCTCAAACAGAGCTATAAGTTCTTTCTTATCGGTTTCATAAAAAGAGACCTTCAGCCCAAAACGGTTCTTGAGACCGCAGATAAAACACATCTTCGAATTTTCCTGTTTTGCCGTCACCCTGTATTTCAATTGCCTCTCCCTGCAAGGATGTTAATGGATTTAATTTTATATTTTAAAGATTTAATTGCAAATCAATAATCACCAGTAAAGGAATGGAATATCTAAACTTTTTTATGGTATTATATATTTTAAGGATTATTTAATATAAACGGGGATGGATATGAAAGAGACAAATAAGAAAGTTTTCTTTAGCGGCGGAAACATACCTGTGCTTACAGCAGAGGGAAAGACCTTGCCCCAGGCCTGGGAAAATTCCTTGCTTCAGGTCTGGAAAAATGGTGTGTCCATAAGAACCCAGTACGACAGGCCAAACGATCCCCCCAGCAGGGACGCGACCATGGTAATGACCGTGGAAGAACCGTTTGCCGAGCCCAGGATACACCGGGCCCTGCCTACGGGACTGGATGAGCTTGAGGTCTACAGGCAGGAAGTGGTGTCAGGCGTACATGACAGCTGGATAGGCAGCCATGGCTGGTCTTACAGCTATCACGACAGGCTTTTCAATTACAGGACCGCAAAGGGTAGCCTGGACCAGATCTCCAGTGCAGTGGATAACCTGGCGGACTGCTTTTATACCCGCAGGGCCCAAGCCATAACCTGGGTTCCCGAACTTGATGCAGTCTCTGATGAGCCTCCCTGCCTTCAAAGGATATGGCTGAGGATACTTGACGACCCCAAGAAAGGGCTCCTGCTTAATATGAATACCCACTGGAGGTCCAGGGACGCTTATAAAGCGGCCTTCATGAATATTTTTGCGCTTACAGACCTGCAGAGGGTAATAGCTAAAGAGGTCTCTCAAAAGATAGGCTCAGAGGTAAAAGTAGGGCGTTATGTGGATATCGCGGACAGCTATCACATATACGTCTCTTATTTTGATCAGTTCAAGGGTTTTTTGGGGACCATCGAAAAAAAATCCTTTGAAGAGAGGACCTTTACCACATCTTTTGCGAAACCTTTTTTTGAGGAGGCGGAAAAAAAGATCTGATTTATTCCTTCTCCTGAAGGTTGACCCCAAGTATATTTTCTACCTCTTCTATTTTCTTTTTATCCCTGGACATAAGAGGGCATTTCTCTGTTTTGGCACGTTCGGGGTCTTCAACTATAGCTTTCACGTATTCTTCACATCCTGCATATCCGCATGCGCCGCAGTCCCTTTTGGGTACTATCTCAAGCAGCCTCTCTACCTTTTCAGGTTTTTTTCTCTCCTTGGGAAGGAGGGTGTTTACCAGAATTATCAGTATCCCCAAAAACAGGGCCAGGGCCACAGAGGCAAGTATTATTATAATGGTATCTGTCATTTGTCTAACCGTTTGATCCCTTTTATCTTAAATTGCTGGACCCTTTTGGCAAGAAAAGAGATCACCGCCAGGCCGAATAGCACAGAAAAAATAACAAAGACGGGACTGGCAGCAAAATCAGTCCCGATATAGGTGCCGTGCACAAACCCAAACAAAAGGACCACATACATAAGGGCATGTATCGCCCGCCAAGGCTTTACCTTTCTTCTTATAAGGACAGCGATAAGGGCTATGTACAGGATATATAAGGCGGGCCTTCCTGCAAAGATCCAGAAGTCTGTCCAGGAATCAAAGACAGGCACAAATACAGATAAATCCATAGCTTGCAGGGCAGCAGATACAGGATGCAGGGTGATAAGTATAAGGCCTGCAAATGAAAAAAAATGATGCATGCCTAAAAAAGACCTACCGAAGACCTTCTTTATCTCCTTTAGGAAGGGGGTGATTATCGCTGCAACAGCCAGGGCGGCCAAACCCCAAAGGCCTAACAAACGGATTAAAAATCCTAGCAGGGTTTGCGGGGGGCTGGCCATCATAAGCAGGGCAACAGCAAGAAACAAAAGTATTATTAGAGAAAGAATTAGATAACCTAACTGGGTTATCTTTCTATCTTTGGCCATCTTTTTGGTCTCCTATCCTTATAATGGATTCATTTATACATATTATAAAAAAGAAAGCCCTATATCCAGTCAAAATATATTGGAAAGGCCTTAAAATAAAAGCCCTGTTTTTTAAAAAACAGGGCTGTTAGACAAAAACTTCTATCCGGAGACCCGCCCATCAATCAATCTCTGGAAGTCCCAGCTCTATGTAAGCTGCTTCCTCGACAGGTATCCGCAGGTCTGTGACCTGGAGCACGAGCTCCTGGACATCCGTGGCCACATCAAAAGGTGCCACATAAGTATTTTCTACCCCGGGAATGATCTCCTGGAGCACGCAGGCTTCCTGAGGGGTGAAAAAAGCAAACCCTTCAAGGCAGATAGAATAGTTCCTTCCCTGGTCATCTATGGCTACAAGATCGAATATAGTCCTGCTCTCTTCACCTAGATTCTCTATATTAAAAGTGACCACGACAAATTTTCCCACGCGGGGTTCCAAAAAACCCGGAAAACCTTCATAAGTAAGCTGCTCTCCCACGTCTTCTACCTCGGTTATTTCCCACATGATATTGCCTACAATCACCTCTTCGCCTACCCCAAAGGTATCCAGCTCTTCTATGTCCACATCAACTATTGGGGGTTCAATCGTGGCAGGTTCTGACGGGTCTTCCTCGGGCAGAGGAGGCTCTTGCTCTACAGCCCTGCAGCCTGCAGAGGCAACTGTTACTGCAAGGACCGCCACTATAAACAGGATTAAATATTTTTTCATTTTTTCCTCCTAATTATTTTATCTTGTACTAGTTTTTTAAAGTTTTTAAATCATTTAAGATCTCCTCTGCATGGTTTCCCGGATTTACAGATGGATAGGCTTTTTTTATCTCAGCGCCGGGCCCTATAAGGTAGGAGATCCTTTTGGTGATGATGCCTTTTGCATGGTATTTTTTGATCATCTCTTTTTGGGGATCAGACAAAAGGGTCAAGGGAATGCCATATTTATCTGAAAAAGTCTTATGGCTGGCCGTAGAATCCGGGCTTATTCCCAAAACCTCAACATCAAACTCCTTGAATCTAGAGAGGTTATCTTTAAAATTTATTGCTTCTTTTATGCAGCTGGGACTGCCGTCTTTGGGATAAAAATAGGCGACAAACCATTTATGCGCATAATCCTCTAAGCTATGTGCGCCATTGTCCTGGTCTTTCAGGTCAAAATAAGGGGCTTTACCATTTTCCTTCAACATAAGGATATCCTTTCTTTAAGGAATTTAAATCAAATCTTTTCTATCTGATATACCTAGCTCCAGGGCCAGGTTGTCAAAATAATCGTAGATGTTATCTATTTCTTCCCAAAACAGGTCTTCCAGCATATAAGACTCGGCTTCCATTTCAGCCAGCCTATGCACATCCGCGCCATCCTTTACACCCTCAAAAATGAGTATTCTCTTAGACACTATGTCCATTGCATACCCATAGGCTTTGGATGCTTCAGGGGGAGGTGTAAGCTCGAGAAGGTCGTCCCTGAAATCTATATATTTTTCCTCAAGTACTGCTGCGTACTCGATTTTATCCTCCATGGCCAGATCA
>PWSB01000215.1 GCA_003563375.1 Actinomycetota bacterium
AAGGCTTCCCATGATTTTCTATTCTCCTCTTTTTATATACTGCTTATAGGGTTTACCATAATAGGGATAATAAACCTTACCTTAAAGATGAAGGGCAGCAGCAGAAAAAAGATAGCCGCATCAAATATAGTGCTCATTGCAGCCCTCCTGCTAGTGACTGCAGCAGCCAACGGGCTCTTCTGGGTATTGAGAGGTTACTAGGATATGGCTACCTGGTGCCGTATTGGTTTAAATGGGAGGAAATAGCATTGAAGGCCGCCCTTGCTGCCAGCTGGTCACCAGCACTGTTGTAGTGCAGGCCATCTGATAGGAACTGGCCGGGGCTGCCGCTTCCCATCATGGGATTGAACACATCCACAAACACCGCCCCCCTCTGCGCGCATACCTGCGCGGCAACATTATTTATGGCAGAAAACGAAGAATTCGTATGGGCCTTATCGATATTCTCATCCACCACCCCTGTGGACATGACCACCACCATGGCCCCGGTATTGGTCTTTATTGTATCTATCATCGCTCCAAGGTAATAGGCAAAGGTATCCGGGGCAGTCCTAAAATAGCCCGAAGACATATCTGCATCATTGGTACCGTAATTTATTATAAAGATATAGGGGTCCTGGCCCAGGATCCCTGAGCTTATCATGCGGTTATACCCCATCACCACTGTCTCTCCCCCTCTTCCGCTCCTTATAAAATTAAAAGACCCGTAGGGGTACCTTTGCACAAACATATTGTTTAGATGGCCTGCCCATTGTGTCCTTGCCACCTGTGAATCACCCATCACCACAACATTATAGCTGTAGTTTGATATCACCGTATGGGTCACTGCAGCAGAGTCGACCCTCTGCCCTTCATATACAAGGCTGCTTGTATTGGTTACCTTGGCCCCAAAATTAAGGCCTCCGCCGACCTGCACGCGGTAATGGTAGCTGAACTCCTCCCCGGGCCCAAGCTCTGATACATTTACCTTAAAGACCCCGTTCTCCCAGCTTGTTTTTGAAGGGTCTATACTGGAATCAATAAAAGTTGTATGGGCCGGTATCGCATTTTCAATAAAAAAATCATAAGCACTGCCGTCTCCCGTGTTTTTAAAACTGACATCATATCTGATTATGTCATGTGAGAGCAGGTCCCCCCCGTTTTCATCGACTCCGGCCAGGGTAAAGTCCCGAAACTCGGGAAATGCCCTGACTTCAAACCCCTGCTCTTCAAGGAGGAGCTGGCTGAAACTGTTTTCTATACCGGGGCCGAACAAGACTTCGGTCCTATCACTTAGACCCGAACCTATTTTTAGGGCAAAGCTTATAAATGCCTCTTTTTGCGGCTCTATGACATCAAGCGTTATTATCCTCTCTCCTGCCTCTTGGTGGATGTAAGCTGAATCCGCATAAAAGCTTCCCTGTACATAATCAGTGTTCTCGGGCACTATCCCCTTTACATTTACACCATTGGCCACCATGTCCCCGCTGTTCTTAATGCACAGGGTAACGTCAAGGGTGTCTCCCATGCGGATATATTCAGACCCCTTGTGGGTTACCTGGTAATAGGATTCAGAAAAGTCTATGCTGCTTGCCACTTCGGTGGCAAGCCTTGCTTCAAACCTTTCAGCTATGGTTTCGACTGTTCCGCTCCTCTTATAGCTTACCTGCATGCCGTCATTTAAAATAATGGTCCCGTTATCCAGGGGGCTGTCCAGCACTACGGAAAAAGACAGCTTTTTTTTCTGTCCAGGTCCAATAGAACCTATGAAAAAGGTTATGTTTTCTCCATCTGCAGACTTCAGGAAATCCAGCTCCTTTTCTGCTAGCTGGGTGTTTTCGGGGATTTTTGACCTCACCAGTACATCAGTGGCCTCCCTTCTTCCCTCATTGGCCAGATTTATTACATAGGTGATGACCTCCCCGGGTTTTGCTTCTTCCTTGGAGACTATCATGTAGTTTGCCTCTGCACTTACAAAATTAGGGACATTTAGATACTCCTGGTAGTACCTGTAGCCTATGACCGCCCCTATGGCAAGGAGCACCGCCGCCGCTGCCAGGGCTATGAATGCTTTTTTCTTAAAAAAACTTTCAGGCCTTACTTTATCCACTTTTATTACTCCTATACCATTCTATAAATTTTTCTATGCCCTCCTCTATGGGGGTTGAGGGGTCATAACCCAAGAGATCCCTTGCCTTGGCAATATCTGCAAAAGTGGTGATAACATCCCCGGGCTGCATTCCCATCCTTTTTATTTTTGCCCTTTTGCCGGTCTTTGTTTCGATAAGCCTTATAAGTGAGCCAAGCTCTAAGGGGTTTGAATTGCCCAAATTTATTACCTGGTAGCCCTTGACTTTATAAAGGCACTGGTAAAGGGCACTGGTTATATCGTCTATATAGGTATAGTCCCTGCTGGTAGTCCCGTCCCCGTACATCTCTATCTCAGCCCCATCTTCAATGAGCCTCACAAATTTATGTATGGCCATCTCCGGCCTCTGCCTCGGCCCGTATACAGTAAAAAACCTCAAGCAGAAACAGTTGATGCCATAAAGGTGGTGGTATGTATAGCATATAAGTTCTCCGCTTTTTTTCGTAGCAGCATAGGGTGAGATAGGAAAATCAACATTATCACCCTCGGAGAAGGGTGTTTTTTTATTATTGCCGTAAACCGAAGAAGAAGAGGCAAAGATGAATTTGTCTATTTTACCCTCCCTGCAAAGGTCCAGGAGGTTCATGGTGCCTTCTACATTTACCTTCTCATATAGCAGGGGGTCCTTTATGGAAGGCCTTACCCCGGCCCTTGCTGCAAGATGTAGCACCGCATCTATCTTGTGGGAGGAAAATATTTTCCTTAAGCTGTCAATGACTGTTATGTCCGCTTCTATCAGCTTAAAACCAGGGTTTGATATAAACCCTTCTACATTTTCCCTTTTTATGGCAGGGTCATAGTAGTCATTGAAATCATCCACGCAGATTATCTTTCCACCATAACCATTGTTTATAAGATGGCCTATGAAATTGGACCCTATAAAACCGGCTCCGCCGGTTACAAGAAGATTTTCCATGGCATTAAAAAATTAATTTTTTAGATATTATACAGCTAAGGGCATAAATTTTCTA
>PWSB01000061.1 GCA_003563375.1 Actinomycetota bacterium
CCGAACAGGCCCAGACCTGGGTAAACATGCATCTGCAGTATACACATGGTTATGGTGTAACCATGAGCCCGGTCAACGAGGTAACCTCTGAAGGCATGCCGCGTTATTTCCTGGGCGATATTCCGCCGGCAGGCGACCTGGAGCTCAATAACCCGTCCATCTATTTCGGTGAACTGACCGATGACTATGTGATCATCAATACAGAGACACCGGAGTTTCATTATGCCACCGCCGGTGACGAGAACGAATTTACTTTTTACGATGGTGACGCCGGCATTCCACTGCAATCGATCATGCGCCGGGCTCTGCTGGCCCTGAAGTTCGGCGAGTACCGTATTTTTATATCAAATGAATTAAGCAACGAGAGCCGCATCCTTTTTGATCGTAATATCCATGAGCGGGTGCGTAAGATTGCACCGTTTTTGCGCTACGACGGGGATCCCTACATTGTGGTTAACGACGGGGGCTTATTCTGGATCCAGGATGCCTATACCGTTACCGGTAATTACCCTTATTCAGCGCCTTATGGCAATATAAACTATATCCGCAACTCGGTTAAGGTTGTCGTTGATGCCTATCATGGCAGCGTAAATTACTATGTGGTCGATCCGGAGGATCCACTGGTGCAGACCTATGCCCAGATTTTCCCTGATATGTTCAGCCCGATGGAAGAGCTGCCCGAGGGACTGATGGCGCATATCCGCTATCCTGAAGACCTCTTTAACCTGCAGGCCCAGATTTACAAGCTCTACCACATTACCGATCCGAATATTTTTTATACCAGGGAAGACCTCTGGGATATCCCGATGGAACTGTCTTTCGGGCAGGAGCAGCTGATGGAGTCCTACTACACGATTTTGGAGCTGCCTGGTTATGAAGAGCCGGAATATGTTCAGATTCTGCCCTTTACGCCGGATAAGCGTAACAATATGATCGCCTGGATGGTAGCCCGCTGTGATCAACCCAATTACGGAGATGTGGAGGTCTATCTGTTCCCCACGGAAAGGGTCATCCTCGGTCCAAAACAGGTTGAAAACCGTATCGACCAGAGCACTGAAATTTCGGAGCAGTTTACCCTGTGGGGACAGGTTGGTTCCAGGGTTATCCGCGGCAACCTTTTGGTTCTGCCGATAAACAATGCCCTGCTTTACGTCGAACCGATCTTTTTGGAAGCTGAACGGGGCGGCCTGCCTGAACTGGCCAGGGTTATTGTTGTCTACGATGAAATGGTGGTCATGGAAAATACTCTGGAGATGGCCCTGATCAGTATCTTTGGTGCGATGGATGCCCTGCCGCCGGATCTCGAACCGGACGAACTACCTGACGACATGCCTGTAGATGATCTTCTGCCGCCAGATGATGCGCCTGTTGTCGAGGATGCTGTGCTGGCTGAGTTAATCAGGGCGGCTCAGGAAGCGTATGCAGAAGCCCTGCAGCTTCAGCAGGCGGGAGACTGGGCCGGTTACGGTGAAAAAATCAAGGAGCTCGAGCAGATACTTAACGATCTCGCTCGCCTTGTGCCCTGATCGAAGATAGGAGGATGTCTATTGTCGGCTGAGGAATATCTTATTTATACCGATGGTGCCTGTTCAGGAAACCCCGGTCCTGGAGGCTGGGGGGTAGTGATCAGGCGCGGAGATTCGGAAAAACAGATTTCCGGAAGAGAAGAGATGACTACCAACCAGCGCATGGAGTTAAAAGCCGCTGTGGAAGCGCTGCGCTCGGTTCCACCCGGCAGTAAGGTTAGGCTTCACAGTGACAGCGCCTACCTGATCAACAGCTTTAAACAGGGGTGGATGGATCGCTGGTTGAGGAATGGTTGGTTGACCAGCAAAGGCAATCCGGTCGAAAACCAGGATCTCTGGAATGAGCTTCTGGAACTGTCAAAACTTAATACAGTTGAGTGGGTCAAAGTTAAAGGGCACGGAACCGATCAGCTCAATCAGCGCTGCGATCTTCTGGCCCGCAGAGCAATTGACTGTAATGAATCAGATGGCGGGGAAGAGACCCGGGAAAAAACCGGCAAGGCAAGCGCACCCGGCGGCAAAGAAGCGGGCAGGGTTCGCCGGTTAGGACTCCTGACAGGCGGAGGCGATTGCCCCGGTTTAAATGCGGTGATCAGGGCGGTCGTCAAGGGGGCAAGTTACAATTACGATATCGAGGTAGTCGGCTTTAACAACGGTTTTAAAGGCCTGGTTGAAAATGATGCCTGCCTGATTAGTGATATTGCCGTTTCGGGTATTCTAAACCGGGGTGGAACAATTCTCGGCACCTCCAACCGCGATAATCCGTTTGATTTCCGCCCGGGGGGCTCGGATTACAAGGAAACGGGTGTGGATCGTTCTGACGATGCTGTTGAAAACCTGAAAAAATGGGATATCGAGTGCCTGGTGGTCATTGGTGGTGACGGCAGCCTGTTTTTAGCTCACCGTTTCAGCAAACTGGGGGTACCGATTATTGGCATCCCCAAAACAATAGATAATGATCTGCCGGCAACAGATGTTACCTTTGGTTTCGATTCGGCTGTAACCACTGCTACCGAAGCGATCGATAAGATCCATACCACGGCTGAGTCACACCACCGGGTCATGGTAGTGGAGGTTATGGGCCGTCATGCCGGCTGGATTGCCCTGCATGCCGGTATGGCCGGGGGTGGCGATATCATCTTAATTCCCGAGCTGCCATTTGAATATCCTTGTATTGCAGAAAAAATCAAGGAGCGTCGAAGCCGGGGTAAAAAGTTCAGCATCATCGTTGTTGCCGAGGGAGCGCACGAAGCCGGCAAAGAACCTCTTTATCAGCAAAAAGGAGATGTCAAAAGGCTGGGTGGAATCGGCCCGTTAATTTCCCGCGAGATTGAAAAGCGCACCGGCATGGAAAGCAGGGCAACCGTTTTAGGGCACCTGCAGCGCGGTGGCAGCCCAACTTCGTATGATCGGATTTTGGCGACCCGTTTTGGTGTTAAAGCGGTAGAACTTTTCCAGGCAGGACGTTCAAATGAAATGGTCTGCCTGAGAGGAAACGGTATTGACTCTGTGCCCCTCGACGAAGCAGTTTCGGGGACAAAACGCGTGGACCCGGCCGGCGAGCTGGTGCG
>PWSB01000128.1 GCA_003563375.1 Actinomycetota bacterium
GGGGCATAACCCATATCTATCAAAGTCTTCCCGTCTATATCCAGGCTGATGCCGGCCAATTTTTTAAGGTACTTGTCTATATTTTTACTGTAACCCTCCCCCCAGGTAGAGCATATGATCAAAAGCTCGGGGTTAAATTGCCTGGCGGTCCTGTAAAGGCTTGAGTTTTTTTCTATCTCTTCTGCCAAAAGGTTTTTTGCCTTGTCCATGTTTGCTATTGCGGCTATCATGACCTGGGTGTCCTTTTGTTTGACCTTCATGTCCAGGCACCATTTTTTTACCTTTCTGGCAGGCTGGTTTGATAAAAGCATAATGAAAAGCAAGCGCCACCTCTTGATTTCCCTTCCAGCGTAGGCCTCAAGGTCCTTCCTGGCTTCAAGTACGCCTTTGGTGCGGCATATAAAATCTTCATCTATGCTAATATCCATGCCGATCTTTTCCAGAGCCCCAAGCCCGTAAAGCCTTTTTAATGGTTTCCAGGGTTTTTCTTCGTTTAGGATAGCTATGAGTTCATCCCTTATCCTTACCCCGGTAAGCCTGGAGACCATATCCATGTCTATGGTGGTTTTTATAAGTTTTTCGGTCTGAGGGTCTATCTCAAAACCCAGCCTCTGCTCAAACCTGACCCCTCTAAATATCCTGGTAGGGTCCTCAATGAAGCTCATCTTATGCAAAGACTTTATTTTCCTCCCTTCGAGGTCCTTCCTGCCCCCAAAAAAATCTATAAGACGGCCAAAATCTTCTTCATTTAATGATATGGCCATAGCATTAATGGTAAAATCCCTCCTGGAAAGATCCTGTTTTATGCTCCCGCTTTCCACGCTTGGCAGGGCGGCCGGACTGTCATAATATTCTACCCTTGCAGTGGCAATGTCCAGATGAAGCTCTTCAGAGAGGATCAGCACCGCTGTCTTAAATTTATGGTGCATCTCAGCCCTGTATCCAGTCCTTTTCTTAATTTCTCCGGCCAGCTCTATCCCGTTGCCTTCGACAACGATATCTATGTCAAGGTTAGGGATGTTTAGTAGGATATCCCTTACTATCCCCCCCACGAGATAGACATTGTAGCCTAAATTCTTGCTTACCTCGGATATAAGCCTCAGTATCTCCCATATCCAGGAAGGGAAATGCTTCCTTATCCTTTCGGTTCCGTCAGGATAGCTTTGCCTCCTGTCAAAATCCGAGCCATGAAGATGCCTTAATATGTCTTTCCTGGTCACTATCCCGATTATATCATCCTGCTTCATAATAGGGATCCGGCCAATACCGTTTTCTATCATAAGGCTCTGGAGCTTTTCTATGCTTGCATCAGGGCCAGCTGTGACAACCTCCTGTGACCTGAAGCCTTTTACCGGCGCGTGGCCAAGCCCATGCTTGATGGCCTTGTCTATATCCTTCCTGGTAATTATTCCTGCAAGCCTGTTGTCACCGTCCACTATAGGTATGCCAGAATGGCCGTATTTTTTTAAATCCTGATCGACTTTATCTATGATTTCATCTTCATTTACAAGCCTCACTGGATAGGACATAATATCTGAAGCCCTGGCTGGCTTCTTTATTTTCTCCTCCAATGACCTTACTATCTTATTCCTTATGGCACTATAGTCTTTGGCATCTGCTACCGCAGAGGCGGCCTGTGGATGGCCTCCCCCTCCCATTTGACCAAGTATATCTGAGACATCTACGCTACTGTCATAGCTTCTGGCCACTATATAGACTTTTCCCTTCATCCTGGCCCAGCATATTACTGTATTGATATCCTCTACCTGTGACAGTTTTCTGGTAAGCACTGAAAGCCCTTCTACATAACTTCCCGCCTGAGCATGCGAGAGCAGCACCTCTTTTCCTTTTATTATTATGTTTTCTGCATTCTCTATCAGCTTTTCCAGCAGGCGGTGCTGGTCCTTATTTAAAGAAATATTATGGAACTTATTGATTACGTAAAGGTTTGCACCCCTTGATAGGAGGTGAGCCGCAGCTTCAAGGTCTTCGGCTGTGGTGCTGGGATAGGTGAATGAACCTGTATCCTCATATATGCCTAAAGCAAAAAGTGTTGCTTCAAGAGGGGTTATGGCTATATTTCTTTCCTTTATGATCTCAACCAGAAAGGATGTGGTGGCCCCTATATTCCTTGAAAAGACCTTATCGCTTTCAATGTCCTGGTCTGTTCTCTGGTGGTGGTCGTATACTATGACCTCAATGCCCTCATTGTTAAGGGCATTGCGTGCAGGACCCAGCCTTGAAGGTATCATGGTGTCTACCACTATCATCCTGGTGACCTTTTTGATCTGGATTTCAGATATTTCTATGGGGCGTGGGAGCTCATCCTCATGAAGCACCATAAACCGCCTTACATTCTGGTTTATGGATGTTGGAAGTATCAAGCGGGCATCAGGATAGATCTTTTTTGCTGCTATAAGGGCAGCAAAAGCATCAAAATCAGAACTAATATGGGTTACGATGATTTCCATATAACGGTTTATTCAACATATTTATCATAGCAGATTATTTCCGGAAGGGGTTTTCTTTTTCTTTTTACAGTATCCTTGTCTGGATAACCCAGCGGGGTCAGAGCTACCACCCTTATATTCTCAGGTATGCCTAGGAGATCCTTTACCAGCTTCTCTTTGAAAGCTCCTATCCAACAAGTGCCCAGCCCCTGTTCTGTAGAGGCCAATATCAAATGATCGAGCGCAATGGTGACATCTATGGCAAAGCTGTTCATATAACCTCCCATAACCCCATAAGCTTCATCCTCTTTTCCGCAAGCCACTAAAACAATAGGGGCCTCAGCAATGAATTGTTGATTATTGCATGCTATGGCAAGATCATTCTTTTTCTTTTTATTTTTGACCACTATAAGTTTCCAAGGCTGTATATTCTTTGCTGAAGGCGCTTTCCTGAAGGCTTTTAGAACATATTGAAATTTTTCTTCCTCTATTTCCTGCGGCTTATATGACCTGATGCTTTTTCTTGCCTCTATTATGCTAATGAGATTCCTAAAAGACTTCATCATGCCTCCTGCAAACTTTTATTATATACATTATAAATTGTTTTAATTAAAAACATAAGGATTTTTAAAAAA
>PWSB01000160.1 GCA_003563375.1 Actinomycetota bacterium
CAGACATCAGTACCGCATCACCGTGCTGATGTTGAATGTGGTAAATTTCGTGACGTTCGTTAGCTCGACGCAAAAGATCAAACAGGCTGTTACGGGCATCTGTCGCGTTCAGGGTTGTCATTGCCACACTCATTGTCCTCGGTTTTGATAACTGCTTAATGTTTAGCTCAGCACACCCTAGTAAATAGTATTCAGCGATAATTCTACGCCGAAACACTCCACGGTCAACGAGCCAATAGGTGTTGAGACTGGGAACGGTTCGATACGCCAATAGTTTTTGCCGTCGATCAATCCGCTCGACTGCCATTAAGTTAAGGCTCATCTCTTTGTTTTTACTCGTTCCCGCGCTCCTGCGTGGGAATGCATACCGAGCCTACATCATCCACCTCGTCATTCCGCCATGGACTGGCGGAATCCAGTGCCAAGGACGGCTGCCTGGGAGTCAGTAGCGGCATCAGTGTTCCATTCGACCCCCGTGCTCAGCCCACCCTTCACCTCCCTGTGACTGGATTCCGCCAGTCCATGGCGGAATGACGGCATGGAAACCCGAGGTATGCCCATGCCGCAAAAACGTTACGGACGGGGCAATATGCCCCGTCCGGCAGCGGAAACAACGATATGAGTCTTAACTTAATGGCAGTGACGCGCCAGCGTGGCATCCACCGCGACCCGGTTACACACATCATACACCACCGAGGCCAACCCATAGGCACGCTGGCCTTGGAGGCTACCTGTGCGCCCATGACTAAAGGCTATGGTGCCAAACTGTTCGCGCACCTGCGGTTGATCGGGCAGCAAGACCTTCGAGCCATCCACCGCCAACAACCGAAACCCCCGCCAACGCCCATACTCCCCGTCGCCGTAAAGCGGCCCAAGCACCGCAACCTGGTTCAGCTCAATGAAGGCGGTATGCCGTAACCGATAGCGTGCCTGGCAAAACGCGCTCCCCGTCGCCGTCCCTCGGCCTAGCCAGCTCAAAGCCTCGTTCACCACGTTCTGCAACGAATGTAAACTCTTGCGCAGTACCATCGCGACCACGATCGCAAAGCTCAGCGTCCGATGGCGCGTGAACGCTTTGGGCGAGACTCGGTGACGGCCTTTGAAGGCATCGTCCAAAAGTAACCTGCGAACCTCGCTGATCACCGCCATCGCCTTTTTAACATCACCAGCGCCTCCAAATACTCTCAGTATACGCTGCAGCGGTAGGGCTTTGCTAATTTAATGGCAGTGACGCAGGAGCGTGGGAACGAACAAAGAGGTAAGCCTTAACTTAATGGCAGTGACGCTGGCGCGTGGGGATGCCTATGAAGTGGACTTGGCCGTGGGGCATCTGGCTCATGCGCGCCCGGGTGACTTGGTTCTGGCGGATCGCAACTATCCCTCTTATCGCCTGCTGGCCGAACTCACTCAGCGGGGCATCGACTTTGCGGTGCGCTGTTCGGCGGCCTCGTTTAAGCCTGCGCGGCGGATGCTGCGCGGGGAAGGTCCCGACAGCCCGATTGTCACGCTCACGCCCTGCGCTGGTCAGCTCGGCGCTATCCGCCGTCGTGGGCTGCCCACCGTACTGAAGGTGCGCTTTGTGCGGGTAGTGTTGAGCACGGGCGAGAACGAAGTGTTGGTGACCTCGTTGCGGGACGAGACCTGTTGGCCGACGGCCGATTTTGCCGAGCTTTACCACCTGCGCTGGGGTGTGGAGACGTTCTATGGGGTGCTCAAGACGCGCCTGACCTTAGAGAACTTCACCGGTATCGGTCCCGAGGCCATTCGCCAGGACTTCTTTGCCAGCGTCTTCCTTTGCGGTTTGGAATCGGTGCTCGTGGGCGAAGCGCAAACCCAACTGGACGCCAGACCCACCCGTCATCCGCAACAGGTCAATCGCGCTGTAGCGTTCAACGCCATCAAGAACAAAGCCCTAGCGCTGCTGTGCACTGACACCGATATCGAGGTCTTGTGTGCAGAACTGACCGCCTTATTTCTGACCAGTCCCTGCTCGCAGAGACCCGGGCGCCATCCGCCACGCCAAAAAAAGTCTGACCGCGCTTTGCTCGATTATTATCGACGGCGCCAAAAACAGTGTTTTTGAACCCTGCGGAGATCGACAGGCAGGGCCCGTGCAGCAAAAACGCTACGCACCGGGGCAACATGCCCCGTCCGGCAGCGGAAACAACGATATAACCCTTAACTTAATGGCAGTGACGCGGGAGCGTGGGAACGAGAAATGCTGTCATTCCGCCAGGGATTGGCGGAATCCAGTCACAGGGAGGTGAATGTCCGGCTGGCAACGGTGGCCGAATGTAACCCTGATGCCGCTACTGACTCCCAGGCAGCCGTCCTTGGCACTGGATTCCGCCAATCCCTGGCGGAATGACGGTAGAGATTAAGCTTATCCGTGTCTATCCGTGTCTATCCGTGTGTATCCGTGGTTTTAAGCTGGCTCGACTTCAAATCCCACCACCTGCCGTGAAGCTTTGCTGAACTCGACCCCAATCAGATGAATCGGCTGGTTTAAGGCGCGGTATTTGGCCGCATAATCACGTTTTTTGATCTGTTGCAGGGCTGAGCCGTCCGAACTCAGTTCAACGACTTTGAATTCGAACAGATAAATGTGCTGATTGAACTTTAGGGTGAGATCGAGTCGTCCGACATTGCTACTGTCTTCGGGAATCAGATCCAGCCCCAGTGAGGCGAAATAGGCGTAGAACACGCTGGCGTAATAGCCTTCGTACTCGGCTATCGGATTCTTGCGATACCAGTCGGTGGGAATACTGGCAAAAAAGGCGGTGAATAATTGCTCTAGTCCGGCGAAGTCGTTGGCTAATAACAGTTCTCCCAGGCGCTTTTTGTTGCCGAGCATTTGCTGGCCGTTGGGTGTCCAGGCTTTGAGCAGATGGTTGTTGAGGCTTTGATAGACTTCTTGATTGGGATAGCGCAACTGATACCAGTATTCACCAAAACGCTGCTGTTCGTATTCGATGGTCAAGTAACCCGTTTGGAACAACAGGGCTTCGGTGCTGATGTGCTCCACATCAAAAGAAGACAACAAAGCGGCATCGGTTTCTAACTGTC